>SDZZ01000034.1 GCA_004173255.1 Chitinophagaceae bacterium
CCTCAGCTTCCCGGATGCATCGGTTTTACGCGCCGACTGGCAGCGCTCCAATGAAACCCTGTCCGGTTATTTCGCATCGCTGACACCCGGTCAATGGATGGAGAAACATACAGCTATGTCGGACGAAGACTGGCAGAAAGATCCGGCCCGTAATAAACTCAGCGTGCTGCTGAGCCGGACCAACCACATGGCCTATCACCTGGGACAACTGGTGCTGGCAAGCTGAAAGATAACTGCACAGCTCACTCGCAATCACGCGCCCGCCGTGCTTATGCGTGAAAAACGCCGCTGTGCCAGTCCTGCCATAGAAAAATTGACATTAAACTATACACCAGATGAAATACCTGATGCTCCCGCTTCTTATTGGATTCAGCATGACGGCCCGTTCACAACGTCTCATCGTCCGCGGCGACGATATGGGCTACTCACATTCAGGTAACCTGGCACTGATCGATTGTTATAAGAACGGCATCCAGAAAAGTATTGAAGTGATTGTACCGTCGCCGTGGTTTCCCGAAGCGGTGAAGTTGCTGAAACAAAACCCCGGCGTCGATATCGGCATCCACCTCGCCCTGACGAGCGAATGGGAAAATGTGAAATGGCGACCAATGTCCGATTGTCCAAGCCTGACAGACAGCAACGGATATTTTTACCCTATGGTGAACCCCAATCCAAACTATCCGGGACAATCGATCAAAGAAAATAAATGGAACATCACCGACATCGAAAAAGAATTCAGGGCGCAGATTGAACTGGCATTGAAATTACTTCCCGGCCTTTCCCATGTTTCATCACATATGGGTTGCACCTGGCTGAGCCCCGAAGTAACGGAACTGACCAATAAACTTGCTGCAGAATATAAGATCCGCGTTGACCCGCAACCAAAGGACCTGAACTACGTGGGATACGACGGACCACACAAAACCCCGGAAGAAAAAATCGCCTCATTCGCCAGCATGCTTAATAAACTGGAAAAAGGTAAAACGTACCTGTTCCTCGACCATCCGGGTCTTGATGACCCGGAGCTCAGGGCCATTTACCATATCGGTTATGAAGATGTGTCGGCCGACAGGCAAGGCGTCACTGACCTCTTCACCAACAAAACCATCAGCGAACTCATAAAGAAAAAAGGGATCCAGCTGATCAGTTATGCTGACCTGGTAAAAAAATGAGGGTTTTGCCACCCCGTTTTTTTTGCCTTTATTTGATCGACCAAAAACTACCAATTGAAGAAGCTTATCCTTGCCATCAGCCTGGCTTTTACAGGCACCTCCATGCAAGCACAGAAAACTGAAATTAAACTCGACGGATCTTTTAAACCCACCGACAGCGATCCGGTTTACCTCCAGTACGCGGAGAAGAAAGGCGACCTGTACTCACAGGAAATCGTTACCTGGCCCAACAAAAAAATATACGTACGCCTTACTTCCAAAGACCTTAACGGTGACATCCCCGAAGGCGAGTATATCGTTTACTATGATAATGGCCGTGCCCAATCGAAGGCCGAATACAAGGATGGCAAACTACACGGATCCTACCGGAGGTTTTATGTCAACGGAAAACCCCAGGAGATCAGTAATTATTCAATGGGTAAAAAAAGCGGAGTGGCCCGCCGGTTTTACCAGAACGGACTCGCATCTGATTCCATGATCGGCGATGGCAAAGGCGGCACCAGGGAATGGCATTTTTATGAAACAGGTGTACTGATGATGGAAGGGGAATCCATGAATGATACCAGCAAGGTGAAGACCTGGAAATATTTTAATGAGCAGGGTGAACTGATGGGTTCCGAACTGTACAACCCGGGCAACAGTAACCCGAGCCAGAGTTTCAATGCGGCCGGTCAGGCAATTGCACCCGAAACCTGCAAAACCATGGAAGCATTTTATCCTGGTGGGGAAATGGCCTTCCATCGTTTTATCAGTCAAAATTTAAACCCCGATATCCCGGTAAAAAAAGGAGCCCCTGCCGGACTGTACCGTGTGCTCGTCCAGTTTGTAATTGCCAAAGACGGAAGTGTTGCAGATATTAAAGCCGCTACCAGCTATGGATTTGGTATGGAACAGGAGGCTATAAGGGTAGTGCGCCGTTCCCCCCAATGGGTGCCGGGAACCATCTTCGGCCAGCCGTTTGTTGCGCATCGTATTCAGCCTATCAGCTTCCTGGTGGAAGAACTTCCAGCTAAAAAAAGATAATATGCCCCTTCGTTTCAGCCTGCTGTTTTTATCTGTCCTCTGGATGTCTGCTTCCCGATCGCAGCAATCGCCGGAGGGACTTGACTACTATTTCAAACCCACCACATCCATTCCAAGGTATGTGGCTGTTACCGAAAAAAAGGATTCCGGCTGGTACCGTGAAATTTTTTTCTGGCCGGAAAAAACACTGGCAAAATCCCTTTGGTTCAAGGATGCGCTATGTGAAGTGGAACATGGTCCTCAGTCCACTTTTGATATGGACGGCTTCCTGAAAACCCGCGGCACAGTTGACAACGGTAAAAAAACCGGGCCATGGCTTTCATTTGACCATGAGGGTTTCATGACCGACAGCATCAACTACCGCAATGGTCGCCGGTTTGGAATTTCCATGAGTTTCCACAGCAACGGCTATAATGAAGACTCCACCAATATGGATGAAAACGGAAACGGGGTGCAGGTGTCCTGGTACGACAACGGTACACCAAGCCAGGCAGGGGCCTGGGTACAGGATACGTTGAAAAATAAACGCTGGGTTTATTTTTACAAAAATGGCAACCGGAAGGCTACGGAGGATTATGCAATGGGCAAAAAAATAAGTTCAGCCTGTTACGATTCAACCGGCACACAGCTTCCGGGTGAATGCGAAGAACGGGAAGCAACGTTCAGCGAAAACGAAAATGCCTGGGGTAAATTCCTGCAGAGGAACCTGAACCCGAATGTTCCAGTCGATAACAGGGCACCACTGGGCATGTACACCATCGCGGTCCAGTTTATTGTTACAAAGAACGGCGAGCTGAAGGACTTCAAGGCCCTGACAAAATATGGATATGGGATGGAAGCCGAAGTGATCCGCCTCCTCAAAAAATCACCGAAATGGATCCCTGCTTTGCAATTCGGGCAGCTGGTAAACGCCTACAGGGTTCAACCCGTAACCTTCCAGGTAACCAGCGAGTAGGAGACCGGTGCATAACGCATACAACAGGCAAGCCTATCACCGTTGAAGTGGTGAACAAAAAAGAAAGTGTAGCGGCCGATGCATCCATTATTTCTTCACCGCTTCCTTTAATAGCTCAGCCAAAGGTTCCAGCCCCGCGTTGTACACTTTTTCGCGCTCCATGGCCCTGCCGCGGTAAGGATTAATCTCTACCACCTCCACTGTGATTTCATAGTTGCCCCCAAAGTGCGGGACCACCTGGATCCCCGTGCCTTTTTTATTGATGGTCCGCGTAACCGTTGTCAGCGTATCATTATCTGGCCGGCCATTCGACGTGCCCCTTGTAGCAACAGTCTTCAATACTTCACTGGCCTCCTCGGTTTCCACGAGATAACTGGGTCGCGGCGGAAACGGGAACCATCCGCCAGGCTGGTTATTGGACGAAGGGTGATAGGTAGAACCCGTTTTTACGACCGGGATCAGCAGCGAGGAGGTGCGTAAGTCCGACAGGTCGTACTCACCTTCCGTAACCGCAAGCGCCTTCATCCTTACCAGCACTTCGAGGTTAATGTAGTCGTATTTTTTCCTCGTCCTCACTGCCGCATACCGGTATTCAAACGGATCCTTCAGGACAAAACGGAACGCTGTTTTATCGGGTGAAAGTTCAGGATGAAGTACAAGCTGGTACGCTTCCTCCAGCTGGGATTTACCGGTGCGCAACACCATTCGCCTGATGCGTAAAACCGGCAGTGCCACCACACGATCCGACATCCAGAAGCCTGCAGCGGATGCAGTGGCAGTCATCGTGGAACTGTACCTCTGCGCTCCCTGTTTAACCGCCTCACCAATTAACGCAGCACCGAGATCAATGGCCGGTGGTAGAAGGTTCCCGGCCACAACCGCCGACTGCTCCATTCCCTTTATCACAACGGTGCTGGTATCAATTTCCAGCACAAGAAACGATGACAGGATCCTTACCCTGCCCCTGTCATTGTAGTTGGTAAGCTGGGCCTTCAGGCCTGGGGTAAATGCCACTGTCAGCAGCAGCAGGATGTACTTCAGCATAATTGAATTTTTAGGTAAAGGTTATAGGTCCGATGTTGTTGTCAGCGCTTACCCATGGAAAGTTGCCGTTGTACGGAGGCATGGATAGACGCGTACAACGTCGCCATCGCCATCTGGCCCTGCTCATCGCCACCGGTGTGCAGGGCAAACATTCTAAATACACCTCCTTGTGTGCCATCTGCAACCCACATGGAACCGGAATCACCTGCTGAGGAAAGCGGGATGTCTTTTCCTGCACGGATCGTAATCCGCCAGGGCTCCAGCAGCGAACGCCCATCATAAATGCCGGCAGTCAACCCACTTGCTGCACCTGTCTTTATCAGTCGCAGTACGTTCATACCCGAAGGCATCATATATCCATCAGCTATACCCGGCAGGTGGTTAAATGACTGAAGTGGATCAGCCTGTTCCATCAGTTCAACAAGCCGGTAATCCAGCCTCGGATCGCCGATTGCTGAAACGCGCCCGATTGCTTCTCCAAAAAGTTCACGCCTCGGTTGCAGCACCGTGTCAGGTTGCGAAGCATTTAATACATGTTCATTACAAATACCGTAATGCACGCCATTGAAAACAAGTTCGCAACCCATGGTGCCCCATTGAAGCGGGCCGCGCAGTGCCGACAACTGTACCTGCACACCACCGAGCAAGGGCCGCACAAGACTGTAAGGTAACTCATGACGGACCTGATCAGCAAAACGGAAATCCGTAACGTCTGTCTTGATTCCCCCGATAAGTCGGGGTATGAGGTCCGACGAACGCAGTTTTGATCTCGCCTTTTTGATGCTGACATTAAAACGGATGGCCGAGTGACCTGTAGCAACGCCGTCTTTGAAGGCTGAACCCCAAAGGATATCCTGCACCCCGGCATACCCGTGATGACCCCGCACTGCTTCACGCGCAATCCGGAACAGTTTCATTTCGTCATGATAACCCAGGCGTTGTTTTCATTAAATCTCATCAAAAATAAATTCATGGTCAACGGGAAAATTCCCGGTACGTTCCATTTTTTTCCTGATAAGTGAAAACCCGCGGGCCTTCTGGTTACGCACGGTACTCACAGTCAGCTTCATGTCAGCCGCCACTTCTGCCGGTGTACAACCGGCAAGGAACAACGATTCAATCACGCGCCTGCATTGGGACGGCAGGCTGCGAACCGCTCCCATGGCCTCCCGGCAAACCTCTGTATTAATCAGGTCCTGCAGCACAAACCGCTCTTGTTTTTCACAGAACCGAGCAAAGCGGTTAATGCCGTTCCGTTCCCGTACCCGCTCCCTCAGGAAATTCAGGCAGGCAAAACGGACAGCAGTAAATACAAAGGCCTTCATGGCCAACGGATGGGTGAAGCCTGCCCTTCGTTCCCAGAGTTTCCAGAAACTATCGGCCGCAATTTCTTCCGACACATCCATGCGGTGCGTAATGCGGAATGCAAAGAGGGATACCATCCTGAAATGCTCCCTGAAAAAAACGTTGAAGGCGCGCTCGTCCACTTCATGGACAGACCGTACATACTCCGGTACGGTGGTGTTTGTAACTGCCACAGTTGTCAATTTAAATGTGAATCAATCAGTCTTGAAGGATGGCGGGTAGAAAGCTGCGCGTAGATATTTCAGGAGTAGAACATATGGGCCGGGTGCATGGGCACCGGGCCTGCCATCTTTAAGATCCAGCCCGTACCAGCATATAAGCAGTGTACCGGGTTGTAAACAATATTACACAATTATGAAACATAGTAGACATTTTTTGTATCCTTTTTTACGCAATTCTATTGATTTCTTTACCGGTGGTGACAAAGAAAAAAACGAAATTAAACCGGGGCCAGGTGCTGTCGAGTGTGGTGGAATCCACCCGGATCAATAAAGAGAAGGTAGCTGTGAAGGCGGGTTACAGCCGTTCAAGTTATTATAAACATATCTCCAACCCCGACCTCGACTTCCATATCCTTACGGCATACGGCAAAGCCATCCAGTATGATTTCACGGAACAGTTCCCGGATATGCCAAAGTACATGGTATACGATCCGGAAGAAAATTATGATGCTCCCAAATCGCTCGATGATGCTTTGAAACAACGCGATTCATGGAAAGACAAATACTACGACCTGCTTGAAAAGTATAATAGCATGATGGAAGAAAAGCTCCAGGAGCTGAAGAAAAAGTAAAGTCAGGCTGTGGGTGGGCACTGCCGTTAAATACATGAAGCCGCTGTAATTGTTTGGGTCAGTCATTCACCGGTATAGTCACCTTAATACGGCAACCTTTTCCGGGCGCGGAATCTATTGCAACAGAACCATTGTAAAACATGGTGCGCTCGTGGATATTGGACAAACCGATACCCTGGTGTGTCTGCTTGGGATTGAATCCCTTCCCATTATCACTGATCTCGAGCACGGCATCTTCATCATCCACCTCGAGGCTGATGCCTACCATGTTTGCCTTACTGTGTTTGAGGATGTTCTTCAGCTGCTCCTGTATGATACGGAAGATAGTAGTGCTCCGCCCCGGCGACAGCATACCAAGATCCTGTGAATGGGCCAGGGTGATTTTGATGGTTCCTGCCATCTGTATGTCTTCGATCAGTGTCTGGATCGCTTCGGCGAGATTATCTTTTTTCAGCTGTGGCACTACCAGTTCGCGGCTGAGTTTACGGATCTCCTCGATGGCCATCAGCAGGTACTCACTGGTCTTTTCGCGGAGTTCCTTCTGTTCGCGGCCGTCGGGCTTTATCATATCGATAAACAACTTGGCCGTCGACAGGATCTGGTTTACATTATCATGCAGCTCGTGGCCGATCCGGGTGCGTTCCTTTTCCTGCACACGGATCACGGTTTCCGATATCTCCTTTTGTTTCTGCAGGCGTTCATCGGCCAGTTTGAGTTCCAGTTCCTTCATGGCAGAAATATCCTGCAGCGAACCGATCATCTTAACGGGAAGACCACTTTCATACACTACAAAACCACGATCCTGGATGTATTTATAATTACCATCCGCGCATTTGAACCTGTATTCATCCTGCCACGACTGCTGCATGTTATCGGTTGCCTCCTTTACCTTGTCGGCCACACGGTTGCGGTCCTCCGGATGGATACTTTTCAGCCACCAGGTTAAACCCTTGCTTGTGTCCATCTGGTAGCCGATCATGTTCATCAGTGTCTCGTTGCGGAACATCTGGCCGCTCTGCATATCCCATTCCCAGATGGCATCAGAGGTTGCCTTGCTGTAGGTAAGCAGCCGGGCATGGGTTTCCCGTAATTCTTTTTCAAGTTTGCTTTTATCCGGCAGCCGGATAGCCTGCCCGCCCACCAGTTTTTTACCGGAATAACTTTCAATCGGGAACAGGTGCAGGTAAAAACTGTAGTTGGCGCCGTCGGCCCATTTGACCGTTTGTGTACTCTCCGCACTTTTACCGGTTTCAAACACCTGGATGTGCTGGTCATACACGGCAACAGTGACATAGGCCGGTACCACCTCGGTTGCTTTTTTCCCCGAAATCGATTTTGCATCTATATCAAAATGACGGAGGAATGAGTCGCTGGCGAACATCAGGTTTGCATCCTCATCCACCACCCATCCAAGGTGCGGGGTTTGTTTAAGGTAGGAAGCAATGAGTGCTTCCTGTTCGCGAACCTGCAACGACAGCCTGCGTTGCTCGGTAACATCGACCAGGTGTGTCAGCACTGCAGCATCGCGGTCCTGTCCGTTGCCCGAAATATAATGGCTGTCGTAATAAATCCAGTGCCAGTCGCCGTTACTGAATAAAACCCGCAGTGTGGCTTCATGCGGCTGGCCGGTCCTGATGGTTTTCATGAAGGGTGTATCGGCAAAACGAACAGGCTGGCCGTCTTCCCCGAATACCTGCCAGGTGTTGTCCCACATCAGCCCGATGTCTTTGATCTGGTAGAGGCGTTCAAGCGTAGTTCCGTAAATGCCGGCCGATTTCTGGTTTGCTGCAATGATTTCGCCATTATGATCCTGGAAAGTAATACCGCTCAGTCCTTCAAGGATCAGTTCGGTATTCAGTCCCATCAATTTATTGAAACGGCTGGCGCGCTGCTCGTCCAGCAGGCGGTAACCAACACAGAGATAATTACGTGGTTCGCCCCGTTCGCGGCCCAGGCAGGAAACCTGCCACTTCATGGGATGGTAATGGCCGTTTTTTACGTACATCTCGATGCCTTTGCTGCTGCAGTCGCGCGCAACATCGACCAGCGCATTACGAAACTCTGTACGGTTGATGGGATGCACCAGGTCAAAAAAATTGAGGTGACTGGTGCGCGGGTCGGCAAGTTCCAGCTGCCTGACCATGTGATGGTTTGCATTGGTAATGGATCCATCTTCATCGATCACTGAAAGGAACAGGTCATCCTGTTTTGGAATGGAACCGATCAGTTCCTTGAAAGTAGTCAGGCTTGTCTTCATAAGTAGTTCCAGGATAGTGGTGCAAATAAAAAACGATATTACAGAATACCATTTAGAATCAGCGGAACTTTTTCGAAATCTGCCGTCTTGTCCAGGAAATAACTGGCACCCAGTGACAGGCAGCGTTGTTTGTATGAAGACTCTGAAGAATTGGTGAGCATGATAATACGACCGTTCACGCCGGACAGGCGAATGGTCTGGAGCAGGCTGATGCCGCTTTTGCCGGGCATATTGATATCCAGCAGCAGGTAATCGTACCGGTGCATGGTAAGCAGGTGCATAGCTTCATCATAGCTGTGAGCTTTCTGTATATTCCACACATTCTCCATCTCGTCGAGCAGCCCGGCCATTCGCTGCGCAAAGAACTTGTTGTCATCGACAATCAGCACGGAAATCTCACTGGTTGATATTGAAGCCATCATATAACAAAGTACATCATTGCACAAATCCCATCATATCGTCCATCATGTGATTAACCTGTCCGTCCCATCGCTGTGCAGCCGTAGCGGATATACTACAGCGGGGCCGCTACGACCGGTTGAACCGGCATCATCCAGGGAAAATTCAATTGTTGCTGCGGGTAGCAATCACACCACGGACCGTGCTGATCAGCCCGGTCACGGGCGCATCCTTGCTGATAAAGGCAACAGCACCTGCCTGCACCACGCGTGCGGCATACTGTTCAGGGGGATAGGTGCTGAAGATGATAAACGGGATATCCGGTTTGGCCGCCTTGATCACTTTAAGCGCATGGAATCCGCCACCACCGGGCATGGCCAGGTCGGATACAATGATGTCCCATTCGCCGGCCACCCCCTTTGAAATGAGTTCCTGTGTATCGGAACACTCTTCAATGAGTATATCGTCGAATTCGTCGATCAGTATATTTTTAACCGCGAGCCTCACGCCATCGTGATCGTCCGCTAACAGGATCCTGAGCATGGTTTAATAATTAACCGGCACAACCTGCCGAACTCTACCACAAAGTAAAAATTAAGGGAGTCAAAGATTGTAGGGGCGGACGGTCTAATCCTGTAGTCGATATACTACATACACATTATGGTTTTTCCAAAATCGGATTAAATCAGATTCTTTTCCAGTGCATACCTGGTGAGTTCTGCATTGGATTTGGTGTTCATTTTTTCCATGATCCTGGAGCGGTAGGTACTTACCGTAGTGGTGCTGAGCGACAGCTGGGCTGCTATATCAGACACCGATTTACCGCCCGCAATGAGTTTAAAAACATCGAACTCGCGGTCTGACAATAACTCATGCACCGGCTTGGACGAATTCTCCCCGAAGGCATCAGCGAGTTTTTCTGCAATGGATGGGGTAATAAACTTTTTACCAAGCTGGATGGTCTGCACAGCTTTCACTACATTCTCATGGATGGTGTCTTTGCCAAGATACCCCGCCGCACCCGCCTTGAGGACACGCAGGGCGTACTGGTCTTCCGGATACATACTCATAATTAAAACCGGCAGGCTGGGCGCAATCTGTTTGAGCTGGCTGAGGGCATCCAGCCCGCTGCGGCCGGGCATATTCATGTCGCAGATTACCAGGTTCCATTCATTACTGATAACCTGTGTAACCAGTCCTTCGGCATCTTCGGCTTCGGCAACCACGGCAGAAGGATATTCTTCCAGCAGGATTTGCTTCAGGCCTTTCCTGACTACCGCGTGATCATCTGCAATTAAAATTCTAAGCATAGATAGTGGGTTAAACTTTTTCTTTTTCCATAGGTACAGGCACCATTACCTGGACGGTTGTCCCCTGTCCAGGAACGCTGCTGATGTTGTAGTCGCCGCCCATTACAGACGACCGCTCCTTCATCCCCAGCAGCCCAAGCGTTTTCTTCCTGGTCTTTTCTTCATCAAAACCCCGGCCGTTGTCGCGGACGGTTAAAATTACATGGTTATCCTTTTCTTTCAAATTTACATCAACCTTCGTTGCGCCCGAATGCCTGGCCACATTGGTCAGCGACTCCTGGAAAATCCGGAACAAACCAATCTTGAGGTTATCAGGAACCTCCACTTCACCATCAGGAGGGTCAAAGCTGGTTTCTATGCCCGACCTTTTGGCAAATTCTTCCAGGTGCCACTCCATGGCAGCCTGGATGCCGAGATCATCGAGCAGCGTGGGCCGTAGTTCGGATGCAATCCGGCGCACGGTCTTCACGGTAGTATCAATAAGCCCCAGCAATTCGGTCAGCTTCTGTTTCACCGGGCCATCTGCCACATCAATCTTTTTGTTCAGCCACGACACGTCCATTTTCAGCACGGTCAGCTGCTGGCCAAGCTCGTCATGGATCTCCCGCGAAATGTGCAGGCGTTCTTCCTCGCGGATATTCTGCAGGTATTCGGTCAGTTCGCGGATGGACTCATACGATTTTTCCAGTTGTTCCTTTGCGAGGTGCTGTTCGGTAACATCGTTGCTCAACACCAGCCTCACCGGCACATTCTGGTAATAGATATCATGGGTGACTATATCGGCATAGATGACCTTGCCCTGTTTGTTCTTATGTTTCCAGATCCCTGCATGGTATTCACCCCTGAATTCCGTACTGATCTTATAATCGGTCCGCGCCTTTTCATCATCGGTCATCAGGTCACTCGTTTTCATCGCCAGGAACTCGGCCTTGGTATACCGGTATTTCCTCAGCGCCGTATAATTGACATCGATCAGTTTGTATTCGGGCAGTTTAACCATCCACATCGGCATGGGGTTGCTCTCAAACAGCAACTTATATTTTTGCTCGGATGCGGTCAGCGCGGCTTCCACTTTTTTCCGTTCTTTCATATCCAGCCCCGTACCAAGCAGGCAAGGTTTGCCCTGGAAATTCAGTTTGGTTGCCTTGAAGAAATAAGGGATCTGCACACCGGCTTTGGTGACAAACGGAGCTTCGGCATCACCTTCACCATTGGTGAATACATCCTGGATGCGGGAGATCATGTAGGCATGGTCTTTTGCAGCGAAAAACTGGAGGGGGTGCATATTTGCAACCTCCGCAGCACTATAACCCGTTACTTCCTCAAACTGCTTGTTCCATTTTATAAACCTGCCCTGTTCATCGTAAAAATAAAATACACCTGGAAGGCTGTCGATCAGTTTATCCGCCATGGTATTGGCTTCTGCCACACTGTTCTCTGCTGCTTTCTGCTGCGATATATCCCTGATAAAAACAGACAGCCCGTTTGGTGATGGGTAAATATGGTTCTCCTGCCAGATGTTCAGCGGTTCAAAATGATCTGTGTTCATTACATATTCCTGCTGCTCCATCGCCTGCTGGAAGGCATCATAGGTGGGGGTGTTCACCGCATCGGGGAAAACATCCCAAACATTCCTGCCAATGAGCGACTGCGGTTCATGATGGATCATCTCCCCCGCTTTTTTATTCACATAGATATACCGGAAATCCTTGTCAAGTGCAATGAAACCGTCTGTCACCCTTTCGAAAATGTCAGTGACCTCTTTTGTCTTTTCGCGCACCTGCCTGGATAATTCCTCGTTGAAGGTTTTCAGTTTGGCCTCCGTCCTTTTTTTCTCGGTAATGTTCCTCATAAAACAAATGAAGAACTGCTGGTCATCCAGTGTCAGCGGTGATACGGACATGGATACATCAACAGAAGTCTGGTCTTTCCGCGTAGCAAGGATTTCGATCGACCGGCCAACCAGCTCGCTCGAATGGTTTCCGAGAAAACGGTTGAGCCCCTTACGGTGGGCTTCGCGTTGTTCCGGGGCAATGATAGCATCGCTGAGGCCATTACCAACTGCCTCACCCGACGACACCCCGAAGAGGTGCTCCGATTCGGGGTTCCATCGTACAATCCTGCCGTGCCGGTCAATGATGACAATAGCATCGGGGGCATTATCAAAAATGGCTTTTACCTGCTCTTCGCTGTCGACCAGTGCCTGGTCGGCCAGCCGCTTCTGCATATCCCGCCTGTTCAGCGAAATGGTATTGAACCAGATGATGGCAAAAAATATAACGATGGTCGCCACCGTGAGCATGGCCACACCGAACTCATAGGAATAAAACCCTTCCTTCCATCCCCAGATGCGGATAAAACCCAGCAGGGCAGGGACAATAATCGCCGCAGGGACCAGGATGCGGGCGGTCATGCTACCCGTCAGTTCACTGGAGATGTCTTTCATGAACCCCTCACCGGGTGTCAGGAACAATACCGCCATCGACACCAGGCAGAAGCTGGACGCGGTGGGCATTGCCATCGGGATAAAACGGAGAAAATCCGAAAAGCTCTCGCCCTTGTACAGGTAGGCCATCAGGCAGAACACACTGATCAGCAGAACGGGGATCAGCAATAAATGGGAAATCTTGTACCGGTTGTTTGCCTGCCGCGGCAGGAGCAGTAACGAAACAGCAATCAGCGCAAAACTCAGGGCCGTACTTTTTGTCATCCGGAATGCTGTGGCACCTTCATTTGCGAGCTTGCGGTTAAACAGCATCAGGTCGAGCCCCGCGTCCATCTCAGAGATATGGCCAAGAAGCGCCAGCAAAGCCAGCAACAGGACAATGCTTGCACAGATGCCGGTCAGCACGGGGATATGCCGGTTAACCCCATTTTTCAGGTAAGGGAAAAACGCCACACATAAAAGCAAGAGGCAGATTGCACTGAGTGGATTGGTGTGGGCGATGGACTGTCCCCATCCCCGCAAAATGGTCACATCAAACTGCCATCCTGCAAGGATCATAACGCCAATAACTGCCGTCAGGGCCACGAAATAACCGGACCATCGCTTCAGGGTGTCGTTTATGCGTATATCAACGGGTAGTTGCATGGCAGGAGGGAAAAGGTTCCCTTTCAAAGTACGCAAAAATCATCCATTGAAACCCGCGGCCGGTGTATATTTTTGACTTATTCCTGTTGGTAATCATTTAAATAAGTACATACACCTAACTTATTCCCACAATCCTATATATTAGTATTATCGTTATCTTCGGTTTCTTCAAGAGATAGTCTTATGATCATTGCATAGCGTCACAGTTCAGCTGTGACCCACCCACCCCAGCCTCCTGTTCCTGCGGACCACCGGTCCGGGGCAGTTTTATTTATTTTCAACTGAACATCCAAATGACAACTCTCTTTAGTAATAAAGCGGAACGTTTCGTTTCACTTATAAAAAAATCACTTCGTGGTGAGGAAATGGACTACACCACGGGCAGCATCCGCACAGCCGTATTCATGCTGGCCATCCCAATGATGCTGGAAATGGCCATGGAATCGGTTTTCGCCGTGGTAGACCTTTACTTTGTCGGCCACCTGGAAAACAGCAGCCAGGCCATCCAGACGGTTGGTTTAACCGAGTCGGTACTCACCATCATTTATTCGCTTGCGATCGGAATGAGTATGGCGGCCACCGCCATGGTTGCCCGGCGCGTAGGCGAAAAAAACCCCGGGGCAGCTGCCCATGCCGGTGCGCAGGCCATCCTGCTTTCTGTAGGGATTACCCTGCTGCTGAGTGTTGCTGGCATGGTCTATTCACCGGAAATTTTGTCCCTGATGGGAGGGTCGGACGAAGTGGTGCAACACGGCACCCCGTTTATCCGGATCATGATGGGCAGCAGTATGGTCATCATGCTGCTGTTCCTCATCAACGGGATCTTCCGCGGCGCCGGCAACGCGGCCATTGCCATGAAAAGCCTCTGGCTGGCCAACCTTTGTAATATTATCCTTTGCCCTGTGCTGATCAATGGCCTGGGTCCTGTTCCGGCTTTCGGTCTCACCGGCGCCGCTATTGCTACCTGTATCGGGCGCAGCATCGGGGTCATTTACCAGGTGCGCCACCTGGTAAAAGGTAATGGCGCGCTCAAATTTCAGGCAAGCCATTACCTGCCTGATAAAAAACTGCTGCAATCGATCCTGAAAATTTCGCTGCCCGGTACTTTCCAGTTTATCATCGCCTCCTGTAGCTGGATCTTCCTGGCCAAGCTGGTTGCCGACACGGGTGCAGAGGAAGGATCGGCAGGGTACCAGACAGCACTGCGGCTCATGATGTTTTTCATGCTGCCTGCATGGGGACTCAGTAATGCAGCGGCTACACTGGTCGGACAAAACCTCGGTGCCAAAGAAATTACGCGTGCTGAAGATTCAGTAATGCGCACCATGAAATACAATGTGATTTTTATGGCCATTGTAACCATCCTTTTTTTCAGCTTAGGCCATGTATTTGTTTCATTTTTTACCAATGATGAAGCAGTTCGCACCATGGGATTGAAAGCCATGCGCATCATGAGCACCGGTTTTATTTTTTATGGAATCGGTATGGTGATGATCAATTCATTCAATGGTGCAGGCGATACAGTAACCCCGACATGGATTAATTTCTGTGGCTTCTGGTTGTTCCAGATCCCGTTTGCCTACCTGATGTCTGTGACCGCAAACCTTGGCCCGACGGGCGTCTTCATAGCCATACCCGTTACCGAAACGCTGATCACGATCGTTTCATTTATCCTTTTTAAAAAAGGAAGATGGAAAACAATCAAAGTATAAAATGCCTTTTGCCAACTGCCCGGAACATTCGTTCCGGGTTTTTTTGTGCGGGTTGTAGTGGTTTGACAACGTCGTTATACTGTTATACTCTTAACCGATAGTAGTTTAACCATTCAAAACTTTTTGATGTCGCGTAAATGTGCGGGAATTAAATAAAAAGCGATAATTATTTCTTGCATTTGGAAAAAGGCGATACTATTTTTGACTCAGATAGCGTTTGCTATTCTGAAAAACCGTAACTCTTTTGAAACCCGTACATCCAATATTCATTTATTGTGCATTCTTTGCATGGTTAGGAATTTCCTGGTCTGCCCCCAACCGGCAGCCGAACGGAATCCCCGCCGGACCTGGTTCCCCAATCGACTCCTTACAGCTTTTCAATACCAACTTATATAACCAGTCTGATCTTTCCTCGCAGGGCCTTTCGCGTGAAGCGTTCGACTATGCCATGCGCGGATACAATAAACTGCTGGCGAAAGGGAAGATCAGCAGGCCGGGTTACCTGACCATCTGTGACTTCAGCCAGTCGTCCCGCCGCAAACGCCTGTACCTGCTCGACATTACTACCGGTGAAATACTGATGAGGACCTATGTTGCCCATGGCAAAAACTCGGGTCTCGAATACGCAACGCGTTTTTCCAACCGCGCCGAATCGAGGCAGAGCAGCCTGGGTTTTTATACCACCCTGCAGACCTACTTCGGAGGTCACGGCCTTTCACTCCGTGTGCAGGGTATGGAAAAAGGGATCAATGATAAAGCACTTGCAAGGAATATAGTGATCCACGGGGCCGACTACCTCGGCGATGGGCGGTCGGGTGATTTCATGGGCCGCAGTTACGGCTGCCCTGCCATACCTGAAGAGGAATGTGGTAAACTGATCGACCTTATAAAAAACGGAACCTGCCTTTTTATATACCATCCAACAAAACAATATTTGAAAGGCTCAAGAATATTAAACGGCTGATTGGACACAACAACAAGGATGGATGATAACAAGGGGCTCGACCGGCAAGGTTCAGAGCCTTTTTGTTTTTATTGACTAACTTTACCCTGATGTCGAGGCTCAACCGGAATGATACCATCAACCTGCTGTCAAAGCTGAGTGTCCGTCGTGTCTGGAATGGCATGCGGGTACTTGGAAGCTTCTATTTGAGCAAATGGACCAGGTCGGCCATCCAGTGGGGTTACCCCGTCTCCATCTCGTTTGAACCGACCAATTTCTGCAATCTCCGCTGCCCCGAATGCCCAAGCGGTCTCCGCGCATTTACAAGGCCGACCGGCATGCTCAAACAGGATTTTTTTTCCAAAACCATCGACGAACTGCACAGGGACCTGCTGTACCTGGTGTTCTATTTCCAGGGCGAACCTTACCTGAACCCGTCGTTCCTCGACATGGTAAAATATGCAGCTGATAAAAAGATCTATACAGCTACTTCGACCAATGCCCACTACCTCACCGACGCCAATTCCAGGCGGACAATTGAAAGCGGGCTCGATCGCCTCATCATTTCGATCGATGGTACCACACAGGAAGTTTATGAACAATACCGGGTGGGTGGCCAGTTGTCCAAAGTGCTGGAAGGCGCCCGCAATATTGTGAAGTGGAAAAAGGAACTGAAAAGTAAAACGCCATTCGTCGTATTCCAGTTCCTGGTGGTAAAGCCCAATGAACACCAGGTGGATGATGTAAAAAAACTGGCGAAGGAGATCGGGGTGGATGATGTGTGGTTCAAGACCGCGCAGGTGTATGATTTTAAAAACGATCCCAACCAGCTGATCCCGACCATCGATAAATTCAGCCGCTATAAAAAGGGCAGGGACGGAACCACCTTTAAAGGCAAACTGTCGAACCAGTGCTGGAGGTTGTGGCACGATCCGGTAATTACCTGGGACGGCCTGGTTGCCCCCTGTTGTTTTGACAAGGATGCACAGCACCGGCTGGGAGACCTGCGGAGCAAGCCTTTCAGGGAAATCTGGAAAAATGGCGAATACTCGCAGTTCCGGAAAAAAATCCTGACGGGTCGTAAAAATATTGATATCTGCGCCAACTGCTCAGAGGGAACCAAAGTATGGAGTAACGATTAACCAGAAAGCTATGATCCTTCCATCATCCATCACCACCCGCCTGCAATACCAGCACAAGTCACTGATCGAACTGATTGACGGACTCTCCGATTCACAAATCCGCATGGCGGTGAATCCCGGCAAGTGGTCCATCTTTGAAAATATCGTTCACCTGGAAACTTACCAGCATGTCTTTATAGCGCGGGTTAAAAAAATGCTGGATGAAGATGGCGTCAGCTTCCCCGTGTACTCCGCTGAAACGGATCCGCTGTTCCACGATCACCTGGGCAAATCCAGTCACGAGATCATCCACGAACTGATGACCGTCCGCAAGGAACTATCCTCCGGCATGTCTTCCTTTAACGATAACGATCTTTCAAAACGGGGTATCCATCCCTTTTACGGGGAAATGAATATGACCGGCTGGCTCAACTTTTTCCTGCTGCATGAGTCGCACCACCTGTTTACCATTTTCAAACTCGCTGCGCGCACCCGGACCGGGGGTTAGTGACCAGGACTGGCCTTCCCAAGAAATCGAACACCCGCTTTTGGGAGCCGTTGCCTTCGAAATGCATCAATGGTCTGGTCCTTGCTTTGACATGCGTTTTCTCTGCAATAGCGATCAGGGCTCCGGTCTTCGCGAATGTGAAGACCTTGTTTAAATTAAGGGTAGCCCGACGAAACTTGATGTTTAACCATTAATTTTGCAGCCGGTCCCCCCCGTTTATGGCACTAAACATGTTATAATTTTTTCGGGTGTTTGGATAACTCCTTACATTTAATCATTAAACCTTGTTACCATGGGCATCGATCAGGATATAAACCAGGCCAAGTTCAGGAATGAACACCAGAAAGCGATGATCAACCTTTTGTATACGTACGGTTGGGTAACGGAACGATCGAAGGAATTTTTTGCCCAGGAAGATATCACCCCACAGCAGTTTAACATCCTCCGCATACTTCGCGGCAGCCATCCACAGCCTTTGTCCACCCTGCAGATCCGTGAAAGGATGCTGGATAAGATGAGTGATACCAGCCGCATAGTTGATCGTCTTGTGACCAAGGGTTATGTAAAAAAGGGAACGTGCAAGTCGGACCGCCGCCTGGTCGATGTGATCATAACCGACAAAGGCCGCAAACTGCTTGAACGGATCGACGAACGGGAAGATGAAATGGATCGTATTACCGGCAACCTTACCAAAAAAGAGGCCGCCACACTGAGCGAGCTGCTCGATAAAATACGCGAACCAATGGCCTGACCGGCAGGCTGCTTATCCGGTTGTTTAAGCGGGGAAACCGCCCCGCTGCAACCCGTACCGTCTGTACGTCTTTTAGGCTTTACTTAACCGCATTGCCGGTATCTTTGCCGTCTTTATTCAGGCACCTGATGAATATGACGAAGCACCTCCTCCTCGCTGTTACCCTTTTAGTTCCCGCATTCTTATTTGCGCAGGCTCCGGAATTCCGCGGCGTGTGGATCGCAACCGTTGATAATATTGACTGGCCGCAGCGTGGTGTCAGCGACCCTGCGCGGCAGCAGGAAGAATTTATCCGCCAGCTGGACCTGCACAAAAGAAATGGCATGAACGCCGTCATTGTACAGGTGCGTCCCTCAGCCGATGCGTTTTACCCGTCCGACTTTGAACCATGGAGCCAGTGGCTGACCGGCGTGCAGGGCCGCGCACCATTTCCCTACTATGACCCGCTGGCCTTTATGGTGCGTGAGGC
>SDZZ01000371.1 GCA_004173255.1 Chitinophagaceae bacterium
AGCACCCGGTGCTCGTACGGGCGCCATTCGGTAAACTGACCTAAGTAATCAAATACATCGCGGCTGTTGGTATGAAATATATGCGGACCGTATTTATGAATTAAAATGCCATCGTTATTGTAATAGTCGTAAGCGTTGCCGGCAATGTGATCGCGCTTATCAACAATGAGAACTTTTTTATTGGCCTGTGTGGCTAATCTTTCTGCCAGTACGCTACCAGCAAAGCCTGCTCCTACAATGAGGTAATCAAACATGTATTTGCTGCTTTTTAAATGTTTTGGGAGATTTTATTTCCAACTTGTTATTAATCTGGTTGAGCATGCCGCTCCAGGTTTTATCCCAAGAAATCGTGTCAAGAAACCGGTTTACTGAACTGACCCATGCCTGGTCATTTTTCTGGTTAAGTGCTTTCTCAATAGCCACCGAAAAACCAGCTGCATCCGGGGCAATCTGGACCAACCCCATTTCACCGTACGGGTCAACCACGTCGCGGATGGGTGTCGATACCACCGGCTTGCCTCCTGCGAGATATTCGGGGGTCTTGGTCGGACTGATAAACCGGGTGGATTCATTGATGGCAAATGGAATGATTGCAACATCCCAACCCGACAGGTAGGCAGGAAGTTCCGGGTAAGTTTTACCGCCGAGGTAATGGATATTGGCCAACCGGGGGAGCGATGCTTCATCAATTTTCACTACGGGGCCAATCAAGACCAGGTGCCAGTCCGGCCGCTTTTCCGCCAGCTCGCGGAGCAGCTCAATATCCAGCCGTTCGTCGATCACCCCGAAAAAACCAATCCGGGGATGTGGAATAGCCAGCTGGTCGGCAGGTTCCGGCCCATCATACGTGCGGGCCGACCCGAAATGATGCCGGTCAATACTGCTGGGAAAAGGGTGGATGTTGTTGTGAAGATTGCGTTTCGCTTCGAAAAGGCTTTGTCCGCCCGTAAATACTACATCAGCTATTTCCAGCAGCCTCTTCTCATTTTCAACAAGCTGAACGGGCGCATTTTTAAATGCTGACAGTTCATCCATGCAGTCATAGACAATCACTTCTGGCTGGGCAAAAGCATCCAGCAGCGGAACGGCCATGGGAGTATAAAACCAGGCAATGTGCGAATCATTGTTTGTTTGATCCCACGCTTCGAGTAACCTGGTTACCGCTTCGGTAATCTCACTGTCGTCCTGCCTGTGCGACAGACGCGGTACCATCACCTGTACACCCGGTCCACCGGGTTTTATCTCCAGCCAGTCTGCCCCATCATGGAACATTGGTTCTTCTATAAAAAATACCGGGAACAATTCCGCGGCCCTTGACAACAGGTGTTGCGGACGCTGGTAAACAAACTCCCATCGTAAATGGCTGAAGCAAATGATATTCATCATGTAGTTTAAAGTGTAAGAAATGTAAAAGGGACTACACAAATGAAATCAGAAATGATGCCATTGGGCCGGCAGGCGATTTGCCGCCCTTATCCGATGGAGTAGTGGAAAAGGTTGAGGTTGTGTTACACAACTTTGGGCAATGGGTAACACATTGCCAGCGCGATGAAACCCACTGTCACTTACTGTTCCGGCAGTATGGTAAGTGCGGGGGCCGCAGTTTGCAAATGCACCATTGTACCCACTAGTCGTATGTGGTAATTATAAAATGCGATGGTTTGGGTGTATGTTAACTTGCAAGCCTTCGCACCACCGGGCCTTGCTGGCTATCCCACATGTTTTTAAAATGTTCATCATTGGCCAGCAGGCTATGGAAGCTGCCCTGGCTGATGATCCTGCCTTTGTCAAGCAGGTAGATGTAGTCAAAATTTTCAAGAAGGTGTAAACGGTGTATGGAAGAGATCACCACCTTGTCCGAAAATGCTTCAAACATCCGCTGGTAAATTTTATATTCCGTTGCCGGGTCAACGCTGCTGGTTGGCTCATCGAGGAGGATCAGGTCGCTGTCCTTTGCGGCCAGTACTCCCCGCGCCAGGGCAAGCCGTTGTTTCTGGCCGCCGGATAAATTGACACCCTTTTCCCGGATATCCGTCTGCAGGCCTTCAGGCATCTGGGCAATCACCTCATTGAAGCTGGCAATTTCGCAAACACGTTTGATCTCTTCCTCACTGCATGCCAGTCCGAGTGTCACATTATAGGCAATTGTATTTTCAAAAATTTCAGGTTCCTGGGGAAACAGCGTAGTCGATTCATGGATTGCATGGGGCGGCACCGTTTCGCCATCAATTGTCACTACGGCACCATCACCAGCTATATAAAGCCCCCTCATCAGCGACATCAGCGTGCTTTTGCCGCTTCCACTGGCACCGATCAGGGCAATCCGGCTGCCTCTTTTAAATTCAAGGTGAAGGTTGTGCAGGCTTTGAGGTACAAACTGGTCATCATATGAAGCCCGGTGCGAAAAATTCAGGTTCGTAATCTCCATGCGCTGCCAGTTGCGGGGAAGCTGGATGGGAAGATCAGCCCGGTGGTGTGCCCGATAGGCTTCAGAAATATCCTGCGCTCCCTGCATATTGGTATTCTGCTGCACCAGCGAGGTGTACTGGCTGGCAACATTCTGGAATACGCTGGTGAACTGATTCACATAACCCAGCAGGGTGACCAGTCCGGCCACATAGAACGTGCTGCCGGGTACCCAGTGCTGGTGCACATAGCCCACTACAATAATGCAATAGATAAGGGTAATCATCATTTCAGCAGTAAACCATTTCCATTCATTGATCGCAGCATTGCGACGGAACGGCCTGGCCACCGTGATCAGTTTATGCATGAGCCCCTTTTCCATACTGCGCTCAAGCCGGAGGGTGATCACCGTCCGGATATTGGATAAACTGTCAAACAGGTTACTCGTCACCTGGTTTTCCTTGGTGTTGACTTCATGCAGTGAACGCACGAATGGTTTGTCAAACCGCGCAATGATAAATACCGTCACAAATCCAATCAATACGGCGATAGTGCCGAAAAGTGGTGAAAAAATAATGATTGCAGTGACTGAAAAAATAAACTTGGTCAGGGTATGCAGGTAGGTAAACCCACCGTCGGCAAAACCCCTCAATGCATCATACGCCCGTTTGATCCGGTTGATAGTTGCGCCGCTATGATTATCCTGGTGCCATTTTGCAGTGAGGTGAAGCGTTTCATGGTATTTTTCCTGCATGAAATTTTTGCTCAGGTGGAATGCAAGGGCACGTTCCATTAGTCGGGCTGGCCCATGGAAAGCCCACTCAGCCAGCTTGAGAAAAAAGTAACAGGCCGCATAGGACAGCGCATAGGTCAGGATCCTGGAGTTATCATCCTGGGCCTTGCCAACAAACCAGCCAAGCAATAATGGATTAAGGGAAAAAATAATGTTTGCGCACAGGAACATCAGGTAGATCAGGATCATCCTGCGACGCTCCTTCCGGGCGTACTTCCACGATGCAGACAGCATCGACATGTATGGGTTTTTCATGGACTAGGGACAGTGGATTTCACAGCAAACGTCGGCGTGCCGCAGGATATTGGGCAACAGCAAAAAAAAATTACCCCTGGTCCGTCACGTCCGGTAGCGACTCGGGTGGCATTTTTCCCCTGGCCGGATTTGGCGACAGCAGCACCAGGACCTGGCGCCCCTCCAGATGGATGGTATCGCAGGCATTCACCTGGTCGGCCCTCCGGGTTATGGCCTCACACGTATCAAAAACAGTTTCCCACTTTTCACCCATTCCCTGATCGGGTAACGTAAACGCTGCCGGCTGATCACTGATATTAAAGATGACCAGGAAATTATCATCTGTCATCTTTTCGCCATGTTCATTCAGGCAGCGCAATCCCAGGCCATTGAGGAATACAGCAAAGCTGCTCAACGGTTCGGCTGACCAGTCGGCATCTTCCATCTGCGTTCCATCCGGCCTGATCCATGCAATATCCTCCACTCCCACCCCCCGGATTGGCTGGCCACGAAACCATCTTTTCCTGCTGAATGCTGGATGCTGTTTCCGGAATGCCAGCAAGTCCCTGGTAAAATCCAGCAGGCCCTGGTCCATCCGGTCCCAGTTAATCCAGGCGATTTCTGAATCCTGGCAATAAGTATTGTTGTTACCACACTGGGAATTACCCCACTCATCTCCCGAATAAATCATCGGCACTC
Source organism: Chitinophagaceae bacterium (assembly GCA_004173255.1). Classification (GTDB taxonomy): domain Bacteria; phylum Bacteroidota; class Bacteroidia; order Chitinophagales; family Chitinophagaceae; genus JBEVJC01. Next base: position 4,133 of record SDZZ01000371.1, read on the forward strand.
CCTGTGACAAGAGCAGGGTAAGCAGCAGGTTCCGTTGTTGTTGTTTGCGGATCCGGTTAATTGCTTCGTCGTCCGTGTCCCCTTCCACTCCATAGTTTGCCGAAAAATTATCATCGCTGCCATCCCGGTTGTCATCGAGGTTCGCTTCATTGTGTTTCTTTTCATACATGCCGGAAACGTAAACTTCGTATAAGCTTCTATTTCGTACGGGTCAGAAACAAACTTCCGCCTGTCGTCCGGATCAACTTCCCGCACAGTCAGCAACTCGGTCTCTTCTGCCCCACCCATGTGGTTCAGCACGATGTCGACGATGAGATTTAATCCGGCCGATCGCACCGCGCTGCAGGCATCGATATATTGTTGCCGGGTACCGTACTTGGTTGCAACAGAGCCTTTCTGGT
>SDZZ01000035.1 GCA_004173255.1 Chitinophagaceae bacterium
AATACGGACCAGGGACCGGATTTTTCAGGTGCCGTGGTGATGGTCGATGGGCTGCGATGGGTGGGGGCGGTGGAACTGCACCTGAAAACGGGCGACTGGCTGAAACATCGTCACCAGCACGATCCTAACTATGGGAGTGTAATCCTGCATGTTGTCTGGCAGCATGATACCCGTGTCAATGACCTGCCCGTGATCGAACTTGGTGAACGGGTATCCGGGCTGCTGCTGGAACAGTACGGGCGGCTGATGCGGAAAACGGCGTTCATTCCCTGCAATGCGGATAACAGCCACCTTGGTTACCTCGCCTGGATGGGCTGGAAAGACCGGCTGCTGTTTGAACGCCTGGGCAGGAAGTCGGAAATGATAAAGTCGTTTAACAGGAGCAATGGCAACAATTGGGAGGAGTCTTGCTGGTGGCTGCTTGCACGGAATTTCGGATACAAGGTAAATGCAGATGCTTTCGAGATGATTGCCCGTTCCATCCCGGTTCGGGTGATGGCCCGGATACGGCACAGCCTCACGCGGCTCACCGCATTGCTGCTTGGGCAGGCAGGTTTACTGGAGGCGAAGGCCCGCGAACCGGCTGCGAGGCTATTGCAACTGGAGTATCACCTGCTGAAGGCGAGGTATGGCCTGCAACCGGTGTTGCCGAGGGTACAGTTCCTGCGTATGCGTCCACGCAATTTCCCTGCCGTCAGGCTGGCACAGCTTGCTGCCCTGTTGCACCGGCAGGGTGACCTGCATGAGTGGATACTGACCACCAGTTCTTTGAAAGAGATGAAAATGAAATTCAGGGGCAGGCCCGCCGCAGTACGAACAGGCAACAAGCGCCAACCGAAAAACAGTCTGTTCCGGGCCGCGCCGATCGGGGATTTCATGGTGCGCAGCCTGGTGATCAATACCGTGGTGCCGGTGCTGTTCTTTTATTCGGAACTGCTGTCCGATGAAACCCTTGGCCACCGTGCCATTGACTGGCTACGGCAACTGGAACGTGAAAACAATTCCATCACAGATACGCTCGAACGGATCGGTTTCCTGCAGCAGAATGCATTTGACAGCCAGGCAATGCTTGAGCTGAAGACCCGGTATTGTGACCAGCGGAAATGCCTTGAGTGTGCGGTAGGGTATTCCATCCTCAACCCCAGGCACCCCAGTCGATTGTGATCTCCATATCGGGGTGCAGGCTTTTGATAACAGGGCAGGTATGACCGGTATTTTTAAGAATGTCCCTGGTTTTCTGTTCCAGTCCGGCAAGATGCTCCGGCAGGTGGAAGAAAACCTGGATGCCACCCACGCGTCTTGGATCGGCCTTCATAATTTTTAACACTTCCACTTTCGCACCATCAAGGTCAAAACCGATGCTGCGTGCCTTGATGCCCATAACCGTCAGCATGCAGGTGCCAAGGCTCGTTGCCAGCAGGTCGGTAGGAGAAAACCTTTCCCCTTTTCCATTGTTATCAACGGGTGCGTCCGTTTCAAAATCAGAACCACTCTGGAGATGGGTGCAGGTTGTACGGAGGTCCCCGTTATAAAGTACTGTCGAGGTCATTTCAATTTTTGCCCTAAATTTACGTTATACAAGAGTGGAATCGCTCTAATAACTCAAAAAGTAGTTTGTGAAGAAAATCAGCCTGATCGTTTTTGTTGCGTTGTTTGCCACCACTTCCCATTCCCAGAGTTCACGTGAAGACAGGCTTGACCGCAAGGAAGCGAAACGAAACAAAATAAGCGAGCTCGTACGCCAGGCGGAAGAAGGGGTGCTGGTGTATGAGAAGCAGAGCATATTCGGGATCCAGTTGCGTACCAATGGCTATGGTGCATTTTACGAACTGGGTTTTATGAAAACGAACAGGAAGACCAATCTCTTCCGTCTGGATATAGCAGAGATCAAACATCCCAAAGAAGAAAAACTTTTTGGTGGCAGTTTTCCCTTTGGCTCACCATTCGTGTATGGCAAGATCAATTATTTTTATCCCATCTCGCTTGGATTCGGGCAACAGTACATCCTGGGACAGAAGGGAAATAAAAACGGCGTGGCTGTGTCGGCTGTTTATAATGCCGGCCTGACGCTTGGTTTACTTCGTCCGTATTACGTGGTGATCCAGGACGCTACCAATAATGAAAAGACGATCAGGTATACACCGGAAGACAGCACTGATTTTCTCGGCGGTCCGTTCCTCAGCCGTGGAGGTTTTGGAAAAGGCTGGAGTGAGCTTAAAGTAAAACCCGGCGCATTTGCCAAACTGGCCATGCGGTTCGACTGGGGCCGGTTCAACGAAACGGTGAGTGGCATGGAGATAGGTATGAGCGTTGATTATTATACATCAGACATTCCGATCCTGCTGTTCCAGAATGATAAAAAAGTTTTCTTCCAGGGGCATGTAGCCATCCTGTTCGGCCGCCGCAAGTAGCAGGACCGTTTTATTTTTTACCCGTTACCCCGTAATTTTGTCCCATGACCGAACTTCCCATTGTTTCTGACGCATCCACTCCCGCACCGGCCCAGCGCGTTAAAAAGCCCGACTGGCTGAGGGTAAAACTTCCGATCGGGGAGAGTTACAAACATGTGCGGAACCTGGTGGATACACATAAACTTCACACCATCTGCGAAAGTGGCAACTGCCCCAACATGGGAGAGTGCTGGGGAGCGGGCACCGCCACCTTCATGATCCTCGGTAACATTTGCACGCGCAGCTGCGGTTTTTGTGCAGTGGCAACCGGCCGGCCAGAGCCGGTTGACTGGGATGAGCCACAGCGCGTCGCTGAAGCGATTCACCTGATGAAGGTGAAACATGCGGTTATCACGTCGGTTGACCGGGATGAACTGAAAGATGGCGGGGCTGCAATCTGGTACAATACCATCAAGGCGGTTAAAGCGCTGAATCCGGATACCACGCTGGAAACCCTGATCGGCGATTTTAAGGGAAATAAAAATGATATCGCCCGTGTGATTGAAGCCGCACCGGAAGTAGTGTCACATAATATTGAAACCGTTGAGCGTCTCACCCGCCAGGTGAGGATCCAGGCAAAATACTGGAGGAGTATGGAAGTGATCCGTACCCTCAAGGAAGGCGGCCGTCGTACCAAAAGTGGTATCATGCTGGGCCTCGGGGAAACGAAGGAAGAAGTGTTCCAGACCATCCGTGATTTACATGACAATGGTTGCGATGTTATCACCATTGGCCAGTACCTTCAACCCACCCAGAAGCACCTGCCGGTTCACCGTTTTGTGCATCCCGATGAATTTGCCGAATACCGCGACTTCGGATACAACCTTGGGCTCGATTACGTGGAAAGTGGACCATTGGTTCGCTCATCCTACCACAGTGAAAAGCATGTGTTCCAGGGATATGGACGTAAACTCTGGGAAGACTCCAGAAAAATGGAAGTTTACGCCTGAGCGGCAGTTTCGCCTTGAATTTAAAGCAGTATCTTTCCTGCCACGCATGAAATTTCTGATCCGGGGTTTTATCTTATTCCTGAGTGTCTGCGGTTGTCTCCGTGGTCTGGCCCAGACCAATACCTACATCCGCAACGGGGCGGCCACACAGAACACCTGTAATTGTTACACGCTCACACCAGCCATGCTGGATGTCAGCGGAAGTGTCTGGAATGCCAGCAAAATTGATCTCAATACCTCCTTCGATTTTATTTTCAATGTTTATCTCGGTTGCCAGGATGCAAACGGGGCCGATGGCATTGTGTTCATGTTACAGCCCATCAGTACCAGTGTGGGTGCTGCCGGCGGCGGTCTTGGTTTTGAAGGCGTGGTGCCATCGGTTGGTATCACACTGGATACCTGGCAAAACGAAAATAATAATGATCCCTGGTTCGACCACATCAGTATCCAGACAAATGGTAACCTTACCCATGGGGTCGATTTGGCCGGTCCGGTACAGGCGTCGGTCAGCAATTCAAATATTGAAGACTGCCAGTGGCATACCTTCCGGATCCGGTGGGATGCCGCTACCACTACATTGAGCGCTTTTTTCGACGGTTCGCTGCGAGTGATCAGTACCGAAAATATTATCAGCAGCGTGTTCAACAATGACCCGATGGTGTATTGGGGATTCAGCGCAGCCACTGGTGGTGCCTACAACCTGCAGCAGTTCTGCACGGCGCTCAATCCGTTATTTACAACCGGTACGCCTGATAATATGGCCTGTATCGGGGAAACGATCAGTTTTACCAACAGCTCCGAATCATTTGCCCCTATTGCATCCTATCACTGGGACCTGGGCGATGGCAACACCTACAATGTACGGGACATCCCCCCGCACAACTACAGCGCCCCGGGTATCTATAATGTAAAAATGGCGATCACGGGTTTTGACGGATGTAACAGTGATACACTCCGGCGTACGGTTACTATCGGCGATTTTCCCATTGCTGATTTTTCAATTGCTGATACCTGCGCAGGCAAGGCCCCGAGGCTCCGGGACCTTTCGGCGGTAAACGTTGGCACCATCAGTCAGTGGAACTGGCTGCTCGATGGTAATCCGCTGCCCTCGGCCCCAAATCCCGACCTGGGCACACTGGCGCCAGGCACACATGACCTTTCGCTATCGGTTACCAGCAGTGCCGGCTGCGCGTCTGCCAGCCAGCAGCAACATACGTATGAAGTGTTTCCGGTTCCGGAAATCAGCGGGACGGCAGATAACGGTTGTGTGAACCGCGCCATCCAGTTCGATGCAGTGCAGGTGGACAATGCCACCAGTATCAGCCAGTGGAACTGGGTCTTTGCGCCCAACCAATCTGCCTCACAGGCAAGCGTCAGCCATGTGTTTACCCAACCGGGTACCTACAACGTCAGCTTGTCGGCCCAGGCTACCAACGGCTGCGAGTCTGACGTAACAACTATTCCTGTATTCATCAACCAGGCAGTAGCATTTGCAGGTAACGATACGGTGGTGATAAAAAGTGAACCATTCCAGCTGAAGGGAACGGGTGGGGGAACTTACCTCTGGAGCCCTGGTACGTACATGAATAATACGGCTATTGCAGGTCCTGTTGTTACGCCGGAAGATGATATCACCTACAACCTCACTGTCACCACTCCCGAAGGCTGTGAGGCAACCGATGCAATTACGCTTACTGTTTTCAAAGGCTCTGAAATATTCGTGCCTACCGCATTCACCCCGAACAATGATGGGATCAATGAAAAACTTGGGCCCTACTATGTTGGTATCCGGAACATTGGTTATTTCATGGTCTATAACCGGTGGGGCCAGCTGGTTTATTCAACCCGCAACAAGGACGGTCAGTGGGATGGCACCATCAACGGGATCCGGCAGCCGGCGGGGGTATATGTATGGAGGCTGGCTGCAGTTGATTACATCGGAAAACAATACGAGATGAAGGGCACCACTACACTTGTACGTTAAAGTGCCCGCGCATAATTCTTTCAACGTCAATCATTGCCTGGTTTATATAATGGACACTACCGGCTGTCGTTGAGGTTCATCACTGATAAGTCTGGAACGTCGGATAGCACATCAGGGCTGTCAGTACGTTTTGAGCGATGAACGGATCAGCGAATCTTTTTCAGCATCACCCCGCCTTAAATTAAACTGGTAAAATGATTCTTCCCATCCGCCGTAGGTAACATTGGGAAGTATAATGAATTTATTCCCGAATTCGTTCGCAGAAATTGAAACGTTGCCTGCACGCTCCCTCTCGTTCTTCTTATCAAACAATGCACTGAAATCGGCCAGGTTATCCCCCAGCAACAATACAATATCATGGGTGGCAGCAAGTGCCAGGCGTCTGGGTTCCTTGCTGGACACGTCGCTACGCATCACCAGGTGTTTATCATCCGCAAAAGGGAACCCGAAATGACGAAGGTTTGCCATGGTGCCCGCCCGTTCCTTTTCTTCCCGGTTGGTGATATAATAAATTTCAAACCCCCTGGCAGCGGCATAGCTGAAAAAGGAAAGGGAACCCTGTAAGGTATCTGCTTTACCCATTGCTGTCCATTCGGCCCAGGAGGCAGCCTCATAATCTTTTCCCATGAGGGACTGGTGTACAGCATAGGGACTGTTATCGAGGAATGTTTCATCGATGTCGGTCACGATGGCCATCGGTCGCAGTGTCTGGCGCTTTGACAATTCATCTACCCGCAAGCGCGCAATATTGAATGCCTGCTGGCACAGGGCCCGGTATTCGGCCGAACGTTGCTGGAAAAAGGAAGCCCACAGTTTCCCATCGGCAACAAGGGATGAAGGCGTTGTAACCCTGCCGGTGCTGTGATGACCGGCACCGCATGCTGCGATAAATACGGTGGCCAGGAGAAGGAGTGTTCGCATAAAAAAAGGCGTTCCGGAAGAGGAACACCTTGCAATATAAAAAATTTAAACCAGCCCGGTCGCCTATGAAGTCGGGTTCTGCAACTCCATATCGATCTGCTCGCGCAGTTTGTCTTCGTTTTCTGTGATCCATGCAGGCAACGGTTGCGGATGATTGATGCTCCAGCCCGTATTGCCCGTTTTGTACATATGGAACAGGATCCTGTTTCCCCTGTCATCAACAGTGTCTACAGAAAAAATATCTTCATCCAGTTGTTTAAGTTTCCTGAAATTAAACTCCCTCAACCTTCCTCCGGCCTTGATCAATCTGGTAAAATGGACAACTTTCGTGAAATGTATCTGCATTAGGTGATTATTAGTGTTCTATACTATCAATTTCTATGCTAGGAGTGCCGGGAAAAAAAGAAAAATTTGTTAACAGGAGCCGGTTCCAGAGCGGATTGGCAGGCATGTTCGTCAGGCCAGATTATCAAAAAGGGCAAGAAGGGCGGCTGGCAGGGCCATCAGGCCATCGAGCACAAAGTAAAACAGCAGGTCAGATCGATCCGTAGTTGCCCTGCGGTACAAAAAAGCGGTAATTATACCCGGAACAAGCAGGCAGGTAACCGGCAGTAAGTCCTGACCGAATGCCAGCAATCCTGTACCTGTTGCCATAAACAGCAATATTGACAGGAAAAACAGCTGCCGTACCCGGTCGGCCGACAGCCAGGTTATCAGGCTGCGGATACCATGCTTGCGGTCATAGTCCACATCCCGCAGGTCGAACAGGATACAGATGGCGTATATGAGGAAAAAGCGGTTCAGCAGGAACAGCAGGGTGCCGGCCGGCCACACGCGGCCGCTGTCGATCACCGGCAGGAGGGTAGTCACCATGGTCCACACAATGGTGAGGAATAGTGTTTTTCCCAACGCTATCCGCCTTAGCACCAGAAAAAACGGATGCGGTATTTTAGGTGCGGAATACAGGAAGGTTAAAAATGCTACCAGCAACAGGAACGGCCAGTGTGCGGCCAGTTTCCATCCAAACCAGGCGGTGCCAGCCATCGCCGCAACAAGCAGCAACGGGTGGATAAACGGCAAACTTTTCTGCCAGTTGGAACGGGGTGTATTACCCAGCCACTCGGTAGTCAGCATCCAGTGGAAACTGTAACTGCACAGTGTTGCGAAAAATATAAAGGCCAGGGCATTGCTATTAACCGGCAGCCCGAGTATATCACAGGTCAGCCAGGCCATAGCTGTGGCGCAGCAGGAAATAAAAAGATTGCTGAAAATAAAAAAACGGAAAAGACTGCCAGCGAATGCCATCGTATTATGGCAGCACGATCACCACGCGCTCTGATGTTACAGTGTCACTGTGGTTACCCTTTTTATCCCGGACAGAAAATTTAAAAACCAGTGTGTCATTCTCGACGGTGCTTTCTTTCAGGAAATCAAAAGGCAGCTGGAAAAAAATTTCGCCTTTGTCTTTCTGTGGAAAGTCGGGAAGAAAGGCATTGATCGTATCGGTTTTGTCCTGTCCGGCAGGTAATGGAAGTATATTCTGCCTGTTGATGATGGCAACGGCGCTGTCGCCATTGATATCGCCTTCCTTATCGAAAAAGTCCAGTGTGATCTTGAGGGTTTCACCCTGGAAGAGCTCCTTTGTACTGTATTCTTTTATTTCAAGCCGTGGCTTGCTTTCAAACTTATCTTTGCTGCAGGCAAAGGCAATGACCAGGATGGAAGACACCAGTAATACGGGAATGGTTTTCATGCCGCAGATTTAAGTTTTAACAAATATAACCCTTTTTCAGGCTATCAGCAGGTACATGGATCGTCAATGGAATGATAAAATTTTTAATGTTGCTGAAGCCGGATTTGAAACGCTGGCCCTGGAAATTTTTGAATTCCAGTATGAACGCAACGCTGTTTACAGGGCGTTCTGCGATGCGCTTGGGCGTAACCCGCAAACTGTCACCAGCCTGGCATCCATTCCGTTCCTGCCGGTAGGCTTTTTCAAGACCCACGTCATTACCACTACCGCTTTCCAGCCGGCGGTTGTATTTGAAAGCAGCGGCACCACGGGTATGGTGAACAGCCGGCACCTGGTCCGTGATACCGGCATATACGAGGAAAGTTTCGAGAAGGGATTCGAGCGGGTGTATGGTCCGGTGAAGGATCTGGTGATCATTGGCCTGCTGCCTTCCTACCTCGAACGCGCCAATTCATCGCTGGTTTACATGGTCGACAAACTGATTGCCAGGAGCAGGAAACCTGACAGCGGTTTCTACCTGCACAATACGGACAAACTGGCCGCTACCCTGCAACGGCTGGAGTTGGAAAAAAAACGGTCGGTACTGATCGGGGTAACTTTTGCACTGCTCGATTTTGCGGGATCATTCCCGATGCCGCTTGCCCATTGTATGATTATGGAAACGGGTGGTATGAAAGGGCGGAGGCAGGAAATGATCCGCGCGGAGGTGCAGTCCATACTACAGCATGCTTTCACCCTGTCGTCCGTCCATTCGGAATATGGCATGACCGAACTGCTGTCACAGGCTTATTCCACCGGGGGTGGACGATTTAATTGCCCTCCATGGATGAAGGTGCTTATACGGGAAGAAGAAGATCCCCTCAGCATCCGTTTGTCCCCCCCACCTGGTGCTGCGGTTATTTCCGGTGCCGTCAATATCATTGACCTTGCAAATATTTATTCCTGCTCCTTTATTGCCACCGATGACGCGGCAAAGATGTACAGCGATGGCCGCTTCGAAATTCTCGGCCGGCTCGATAACAGCGACCTGCGCGGCTGCAGCCTGCTTACGATCTGACGCACGTGAGTCGAATCTGCGCGATCCAGGAAATCACACCGCGTGTGTTTCGTGAAGCACCAGGAACTGCCCCGCAGCAAAGTCGAACCGGTTACTGCGGTAAAGGGTGCGTTGTTCACCGGTGAACAGGTCCGTGTAGTTGCCAAAAACAGCAGGGTGGTCAAAATGCAGGCTGGCAGCCGATTTCGACAGGTTGAGTATAACCAGCACCTTGTCTTTCTGCCTGCGGCATAAATACACCAGCGTATCCGGGTGATGCGATGGCAGTATGATCACTGAGGCACTTTCCTGCAGTGCCTTGTTTCTTTTTCGTAAAAGGAGCAGCGTTTTATAAAAATCATGCAGTTCGACTTTCTCCTGCCAGTCGATGAAATCCTTGTCAAAAAATTTGAGCCTGCGTTTGTTAGGTAGTTCCTGTCCGGAGTAAATGAGCGGAACCCCTGGCCATGTACACGAGAATACCGCCATTGCTGCCGCAGCCGTATCATATTTTTCATATTCCGTACCGTGATCGGAGTTCTCATCATGGTTAGAGGTAAACAACAGTTTTTCCGATCCGACCGGATATTGTGCATAGGCATTCATCAAGGGGACGATTTCAGCAAGTGTCATTTCATTTTTAAAGTACTTATCGAATCCCCTCATCACTTCCCAGCCATAGGTCAGGTCGAATGCCTCATGGTAAGCAACAATTTCACATTCGGCCAGCCAGAAAAGTGGTTTTACCGCATCACATTCCCCCCTGGCTTCCACCCAGAAATCAATCGGCACCGTCCGCGCCATATCGCAACGGAACCCGTCAATATCATACGTCATCACCCAGTGTTTCATGGAACGGATCATCTCTTCCCGCAATTCGGGAATTTCATAGTTGAGGTCGATCACGTCCACCCATCCATACAAGCCGGTAAAATTTCCGGCGTCATCTTTCCGGTAGAAGCCGGGAAACTTTTTTGTCCACTGGTGATCATATCCGGTGTGGTTGGCTACCCAGTCGATAATCACCTTCATGCCCAGTGAATGGGCCAGCCGGATTAGTGCGTGGAAGTCGTCTGCTGTTCCATAGGCCGGATCAATATCGGTATACGAGCTGGCTGCATAGTAACTGCCATACGTGCCCTGGCGTTTTTCAATGCTGATCGGGGTGATGGGCATCAGCCATAATATCCCGACCCCCATATCGTGCAGGCGGGGCACATGTTCCATAAACGCTTTCAATGACCCTTCCCTGGTATACTGCCGCACATTGACTTCATAAATATTGGTGCCGTTACCCCAGGATACAATCGGAAATGCTGTGCTCATGTAAATGCTTTAGCGTATACAGGTGCAAGGACTGTACCGCGGGCCTTTATGGCATCCCTTTTGAAAATCTTCGGGTGGGTAACATGGCCTGCAGCAGTGGCCGCCGGCATTATGGGGCCAGCCTGGAGGCAGGTGGGTCAGGACCGATACAGCGTTTACCCGGGGAGGAAAATTTTACTCAAAACATGTTTTCATATTCACTCAATTTATTCTTATGAGATGGGGGATAATTGGTCCGGGATCAATCGCACACGATTTTGTCAGGGACTTCGAACAGCTGGGCACCATGGAGCAGGTGGTAGCCGTATATAACCACCGCAAAAAATCCGCAAAGGATTTTGCGGGGGAATTCGGGGTGGAAAGCGTCTTTACCGAGCTGGATCGATTCATCCGCGAAGGCAACGCAGAGATCGTATACATCTCCACTCCACATACCAAACACTACGATGAGGTAAAAGCCTGCCTCGAGGGAGGGCTGCATGTGCTCTGTGAAAAACCGATGGCGATCAACCGCGACCAGTACGCGGAACTGTACCAGCTGGCATCAGCAAGAAACCTCTACCTGTTGGAAGGCATGTGGCTCCGGTTCCTTCCGCATATGGAAAAACTGCTGGCCCAGGTGGGGGACGGTGCCATCGGGAAAGTGATGTCAGTCAAGGCCTCCATGGGTTACAAGGCACCTGAAGATCCCGACAGCCGGTATTATGATCCGGAACTTGGCGGTGGTTCGCTGCTCGACCTCGGTATCTATACGGTTTTCCTGGCAGTGCTGTTGCTTGGTAAGCCAGACAGTATCATGGCTACAGGGCACCTGACCGACCAGGGCATCGACGATGCCTGCGCCATCGTGCTTGGTTATGAAGACGGACGTCATGCTTTGCTGGAATCATCACTACTGTACAACACCGACCAGCCCGCGCTGGTAAGCGGCGATAAAGGTTCCATCCATATCCTGTCGCCGTGGTTTGAAAAATCAGCCGGACTGGAAATACACCTCGATGAGAATAAGGAAATAAAAAAGTTACCGGTCGAATGGGCCGGGCACGGACTGCATTTCGAAGCAGCCGCCGTATTGCAGGACATCAAGAAGGGTAAAAGGACTAATGCGCTCTACAACCCGGAACTAAGCCTGACAATCATCGGTGTAATGGACGAAGTACGCCGCCAGCTTGGTATCAGTTACGAAGAAAACGAGGAAACCTGATTTGCTGCGGGATCATGGCTATCACGGAGTGTTACGGGTTTGCTGGTGCAAGATGATAACGCATCGTGTCATCGATGATCCTTCGCTATGGGTTTTGCCGGGGCTTGGGTAATACCACATTCAATGCATGGGGTACAATGCTTGCTTTCACAGAGTGAAGTTTGCCAAGGTATTCCCCGTCAACCTGGAAATGCGCCCGTTTTTTTGAATGGATGGTGGCTTCGCGGCTCTGGAAAACTTCCGTCTTCTGCGGGTCATACGGACGATGCGTGACCATCATCTTGAAAATTTCGGAAAAGGAAATTTTACGTACAATAACAATTTCAAACAGGAAATCATCGATGCGGCCCTGCGGGTTGATTACTGCTCCGCTGCCATATCGCGTACCGTTTGCGATCACCACCATGGCTGCCCGCCGGACCACCTCTTCCTTACCGGTAAAAATCCGGACATCCATATAAGGCGCATTGCGCAAGGTTTTGAAAGCGGCTTTTACATAGCCCCACATACCCCTTGTTTTTTCATCTTCAAACTTTTTAACCACGAATGCATTAAAGCCGATATCGCTGAGGTGGATGCAGAGTTGTTCGTTGACCTTCGTTACATGGATGGCATGGCATTTTTCCTGCGTACACAACGCAAGGGCATCGGTAACCCCCATGGGTATACCCAGTTCCTTTGCAAGCCCGTTTGCAGACCCGCCCGGAACAATCGCCATCGTTTTGTCAGTCCCGAGCACACATTCGGCCACCAGTTTGATAGTACCGTCGCCACCCACCGCTACAATGCGCTCGGCATTACTGGTATCTATTTTGTTTCTCAACCGGTCAGGGTCAAAGTCTTTTGGCAGTTCGAACAACTCTGCCTCGTGGGGTGATGCATCAAAATGGGTCCTGATTTCTGCGGGAAAATCGGTCGCTGAACTGCCGGATCCCTGGTTGACGATAAATAGTAGCTTCATGATTGGATGGAAAGTAATTAAAACCAAAGAAATTGAAGGATAATCTTCCAGAACATTACATTAAACTGTACCACGGTTACGGTCACAAACAGGACCTGCTGCTGTATGGTCATGTGCTGCAGGGCAAACCTCCAGCCAGAAAAAAGTTTACCAATAACCGGCTAAAAAATATGGTCCGCCTGATACGCCTGTTTTTTATCCGACCCATCGCCCATGTGCCACTGGTACTGAAATGGAATGACCAGGAAATACAGGGCCGGTCGGAGTTTGACGGATTCCTCAAATTTGAATGGGCATCCGCGTCTTCTGTTGCCGCGGGGTGGCATGAAGTATCCGTGCACTCGGGTGTTGCAGGCAGGGAAGTCAGCGGCAGGGGTGGACTGTTTGTCCCACATATTACCCAGTATGGGTTTATCTCTGATATCGATGATACCATCATGATTTCCTATTCAGCCACCATTGTGCGCAGGCTGAAGGAACTTTTTTCATTCAATCCGCTGCGGCGGAAATTGTTCCAGGGAGTGTCCGAACACTATCGACTGCTTTCCCTCAGCCACACCAATGCCGACGCACCCAACCCATTTTTTTATGTGTCCAGCAGTGAATGGAACCTGTACGATTACCTGCAGGATGTTTTCCGCAACGGAAAGCTGCCGGAGGGCGCATTCCTGCTCAGCCAGGCCAAACAATGGTTTCAGCTGTTCAAAACCGGGCGTACCAAACACCAGGGAAAGTTGCTGCGGGTGATGCGTATCCTCGATTGCTTTCCCAACCAGAAATTCATCCTGCTGGGTGACAATACCCAGTCAGACCCCGTAATCTATCATGAAATTGCCCGGAAACTACCGGAGCGTATCATGGCTGTTTATATCCGGAATGTATATGCCCCAAAAGAGGCTGAAACAAGGCAACTGCTGGAAAACCTGGAAAGGGATACAGGTGTCCGCACTTGTTTTTTCAGGGAAAGCAGCGAAGCAATCGATCATTCGAGAAGCATCGGGCTCATCAGCATTGCCGATGCGGAGCCGGTGGAAGGGGCTTCCCCGCCCGCCGCCGGTTGAACAACGATGGATAAATAACTATCTTAGCTGCGGCGGCCACCAACCAGCCACCGATGCAGTATGGAAAAGTCCATTTTTATTTTTGATGATGACACCGATATCCTCGAGCTCTGCCGCATACTTCTTAGCCAGAAAGGCTATACCGTGCATACCTCCGGCTCCTGTACTGATATAGTGGAACAGGTAATTGCAAAACAACCAGGCGTGATCCTGATGGACAACAAGATTCCGGATACCGGTGGTATTATAGCGGTGAAGACTTTAAAAAGCGATGCCCGGACCAGCAGCGTCCCAGTGATCTTTTTCAGCGCAAACACCAACGTAAAAGAATTAAGCGAGCAGGCGGGTGCCGATCACTTCCTGCAAAAGCCGTTTGATATTTCTTCACTGGAATCCATGGTGTCAAAAACGATCAGGGGCTGAATGTTTGGCCGGTATGCTGACCCCTGTATTAACCTGTTCTAACAGGATGGTCACTTTCATGTCCACGGGTTGAATAGCATCCGGCAGTCACGCATCTCATTATACCACCACTTTGCTGTTGAGCAGGGCTGCAATCCGGGAAGATTCAAGTACGTAATCGGGATTCAGCATTTTGAGTGCCTGCTGCGGCATGTAAGGAACCTGTGCATCGGCAGGGTCCTGCACCACCGTTACACCGCCCAGTTCCTGTGCGTATTTCATTCCTGCCGCACCATCGGCATTGGCTCCGGATAATAACACGCATAAAAGCTTTTCACGGTATATATCGGCTGCCGAGCGGAACACCACATCAATACTGGGGCGACTGAAATTGATTTTTTCGGAATCGTCGAGCGAGAAACTGAAATCTTTTTCGACCAGGGTGTGATAGTCGGCCGGACAGATATAAATATAACCATCGGTAATGCGGTCTTTTTCCTCCACCTCGCGGGAAATAAGGGTGGTACGGAACGACAGTAATTCCTCAAGTGGCGAATCAGCATTGACATGACGGTGCAGCACGATCAGGATCGGCGTTTTGAATTCATGGTCAAGCAGCGTGAGTATCCGGAGAATTACCTGCAGGCTTCCGGCCGAACCGCCAATCACAATAAATGTCGGTCCCGCCCTCATTTGAATTTCCTCCATATTTTTTCTTTCCCATCGAGCATTTCATACATCGTTTCGATACCGGAAAACCGGAGCGATTCCTTGGAGCCCAGGGCCAGGAATCCAAAACGTTCCAGGCTTTTGTCAAACACGGAGAGCACTTTTGACTGCAGGTCCTTGTCGAAATAAATGAGCACGTTACGGCAGAAGATCAGCTGGAAAGAGTTGAAGGAAAAATCGGAGACCAGGTTATGGGTCGAATACACCATGCGCTGGGAGAGGCTTTCATCGAACTTGGCAAAGTTGTAGTTGGCCGAATAGTACGAGGAGAAGTCTTCCCGTCCGCCCGCAAGCAGGTAGTTTCGGGAGTATTGCTGCATAGCGGTCATCGGAAAAATGCCACGCGCAGCCTTTTCCAGTACGTTCGGATTAAGGTCAGTGCCGTACAGGATTGACTTGTTCAGGATTCCTGCTTCTTTCAGGATGATTGCCAGTGAATACACTTCTTCACCACTGGAGCAGCCCGCATGCCAGATGCGAACCAGCGGGTAAGTGGCCAGTACCGGCACCACCTTTTCGCGGATGGTTTTAAAGAAAACCGGATCGCGGAACATTTCGGTTACGTTCACACTGATTTCCGATACCGCATGGTTGAAATAATCGCGGTCATTCTGCAGCCTGTACCTGAACTCGGCAAAATTCACCATTTTATCCATGATGAACAGGCGCTGCAGCCTCCGTTTGAAGGACGCTTTTGAATACCCGCTGAAATCATACCCGTATATTTCAATGAAATCATCGAGCAGCACTTCGATTTCCGGATCATCGATATGTATAACGTTTTCCAATCATGCGGGTTTTAGATACTCGTTCAGTAAGGATACCAAGCGGTCAATATCCACCGGTTTCGACACGTATTCATCTGCACCGGCAGCAATACATTTTTCCTTGTCACCCGGCATAGCCTGCGCCGTAACCGCCACCACGGGCAGGTTCCAGTACACTTCGCTTTTCCGGATCCTTGACAGCATTTCATACCCGTCTATATCGGGCATCATCATGTCGAGTAGTACAATCCTTATACCAGATGATGTATCCAGCAGGTCGAGACCTTCTTCCGCACTCAGCGCCGACACGGTACTATAGCCACGCGATCGCAATACGGCCGTCAGCGCAAAAATGTTCTTCTGATCATCATCAATGATCAATATTTTGTCCATGCCATGTATTTATTTCCACGATTCATATAACCAGATCCTCATCAGTGATACCAGCTGGTCGGTATCGACCGGTTTGGATATATAATCTGACGCGCCCGCCTGGATGCATTTATCCCGGTCACCGCCGGCAGCTTTGGCTGTAACGGCAATAACGGGCAACCTTTTCCACGCACTGTTGCGGCGGATGCGGGTAATGGCCTCATATCCGTCGAGCTCGGGCATCATCATATCCATCAGCACAATATCGATTGCAGGATTGCTCTCCAGCAATGAAAGTGCTTCCCTGCCGTCCATGGCCGGGATCACCTTCATCTGAAGTGATTCGAGCGCCTTGGTGATGGCAAAAATATTACGTACATCATCATCAGCCACCAGCACCGTTTTTTCGCGCAACACTTCATCCTGGGTACCCAGCTTCCGGGTTTTCCGGGTCCGGCCGGCGGAATCGTTTTCCACCAGGTGCAGGAACAACGACACTTCGTTGAGGATGCGTTGGTAAGAGTGGGCAGTTTTCACAATAATGGAATCCGCGTACTGCCTGATTCGTTTTTCTTCGGGCCTCGATAAACTTTTACCGGTAAAAATAATAATCGGTACGTCTGCACCGGTTTCGTTTTCCTTGATATGTTTCAGGTTATCGTATTCTTTTACTGCGGCACCATCCATGTCGACAATCACGCAATTGATGCTTTTGTCATCCAGTAACGGTTTCGATGCATCCACGCTGGCGGCAATGGCAGTTTTTATATTATTCTGTGTCAGGAAATATTCCAGCGCACGGGCGTGCTGGGTGTTGTCTTCCACAATCACCACCTTCTGGATATTACTTTCCATGGCCCGCTCGATCCTTTCCAGCACCACATCCAGTTGCTCGGGTGAAATAGGTTTGGTGATAAAATCGACCGCACCACTTTCAAGGCTTTCTTTGCGGGCTTCAAATGAAGACATCATATGCACAGGCACATTCCGGGTGCGGGCATCGGACTTCAATTCTTCCATTACACTCAGACCATCGCGCACGGGCAGCTGTACGTCGAGCAGTATGCCGATCGGCTGGAAGGCTTTCACTGCTTCGAACACTTCATCACCACGGCCCACGACCACACACCTGTATCCTTTCTTGCGCGCAAAATCAAGCAATGCCAGTGCAAACCCCTTATCGTCTTCGACAATTAGGATCACCTTGTCATTGGGCATAATGATCTGGCGGTCATCATCAACCGGACCGGTAATCTGCGGCATAATGAATTCGCGGTGGGCCGGGTCTGTTACATCTATCAGAGCCTCCGATTCCACCCCGCGTGTCAGCTGGGCCGGACTCAGCGGCTCAGCTTTTTTACCGGGGTTAAATACCGGCACAGTAATGCTGAAACGGCTTCCTTCGCCAGGTTCACTTTCCAGCCCGATATGACCTGATAAAAGATGCGCCAGCTGGCGGCTGATCGACAGGCCGAGACCCGTGCCTCCGTATTTCCGTTTGGTCGAACCATCGGCCTGCTGGAAGGCCTCGAACACCAGCTGGTGTTTGTCGGCCGGTATACCAATGCCCGTATCCTTTACCGAAAACCGGAGCATGGTATCATTATCTGCTGCCACATCCACATCGAGGGAAATGGATCCGGTGGTGGTAAACTTCAATGCGTTCGAGATAAAATTGCGGATCACCTGCTCCAGCCGGAGGCGATCAGTTTCAATCACCGCAGGTACGTTGTCACCTACATGCACATGGAACGCCAGGTTTTTTTCCTTTGCCATTGGCTCAAACAACACTTTCATGTTTGTTGTCAGATCGGCAATCTTCACCTGCTGGTAATCGAGGTCAACCTTGCCCGATTCAATCTTGGAAAGATCCAGTATTTCATCGATCAGTTCCAGCAGGCCGTTGCCCGAACTCTGGATCACTTTGGCAAACTCCACCTGGTCGCCCGACAGGTTGCCCGTTGGGTTATCCGACAACAGGCGCGACAACAGCAGCACCGAGTTCAGCGGTGTACGCAGTTCATGCGACATGTTTGCAAGGAACTCCGATTTATACCTGGTGCTCAGGGCAAGCTCTTCGGCCTTTTTCTGTATCTCCAGATTCCGGAGTACAACCAGGTGATTTTTTTCTTCCAGTGACCTTGACCGCTCTTCCAGTTCCTGGTTGGTTTCCAGCAACTCTTCCTGCTGCACCTTCAGTTCCTCTTCTGAGGTCTGCAGTTTTTCCGCCTGTACTTCCAGTTCAGCATTCATATTTTCAAGTTCCCGGTGCTGCGACTGCAGTTCTTCCGACTGGCTCTGCGTTTCTTCCAGCAGCTCTTTCAGCTTCTGCCGGTTGTAAGCAGTATTGATGTTCACACCGGTCGACTGCGACACCGTACTGATCAGTTCAATCTCTTCCGGTTTATACGTAACCAGTTTACCCAGTTCAATGACACCAATAGCCTCCCCTTCAAACATGATCGGGAAAATAGCCAGCTGCGACGGGCGCACTGAACCCGATCCCGTAAGGGTGTAGAGTTCCTCCGGAATATCGGTGACCACCATTGGTGTAGCGCTCTGGAATACTTCACCGGCAAGGCCTTCACCCGGTTTTACCACGCGTTCGCGGAGACCGGGGGCAAGTGCATGGGCAGAAGCTATATACAGGTTGTCGTCTTCGTCGATCAGGTATACGGCGCCTACTTCCGAACCGGTATAGGATGTAATAAAGTCGATAAGGTCCTTGGCCAGGTGCTTCACATCTTTTTCACCAGCCATCCGTTCGGCAAGCAACGCCGATCCTTTCTGTAACCATTCACGTACGGATAATTTGGAGAAAGACTGGTCGAGTGAAGCAGCCATTTTATTGAGCGAACCCGAAAGGCTGCCCAGCGTGTCGCTCTCCTTTGAGTCGACCCGCACTGAGTAATCACCTTTGGCAATCTCGCCGGCTATGCGGT
>SDZZ01000372.1 GCA_004173255.1 Chitinophagaceae bacterium
ACATGGAACAGGGCCGCATCATCAGCGATACCGAACTCAAAAACCAGATCTGCTCACGCAAACCATATGCGGAGTGGCTCAACAAATACAAAATCCGGCTGGAAGAGCTGCCTGAACCCCGCGTACTTTTTACGCACCTTGGGCACGACCAGGTATTCAAATACCAGAAAGCATTCGGATACACTACCGAGGATCTTGACAACATCATCGCCCCAATGGCACTTGATGGAAAAGAGCCCCTTGGTTCCATGGGAACAGATACCCCACTGGCAGTCCTGAGCGACCAGCCACAACACCTCAGTTCCTATTTCAAACAACTATTCGCACAGGTAACCAACCCGCCGATCGATCCTATCAGGGAACGACTGGTGATGTCCCTTGCAAGCTTTGCAGGCAATAATGGCAACCTGCTGGTGGAGGATCCGCTTACCTGTCACAGCGTGGCATTGAAGCAACCGATCCTCAACAACCACGAACTGGAAAAGATCCGCAGTATTGATACCGGCCTGTTCCAGGCCAAAACATTACAGTGTTATTTCAAAGCCGATGGCAAACCCGGATCGATGAAAGCCGCACTGGACCGCATCTGCCGCTATGCGGTAGATAGCGTGGCCGATGGCTTCAAGGTACTGATCCTGCAGGACCGCGCCATCGATAGCGATCACGCACCAATCCCCACCCTGCTGGCTACTGCCGCAATCCACCACCATCTTATCCGCAAAGGACTTCGCGGCCAGGTGGGCGTTATCGTCGAAGCCGGTGATGCGTGGGAAGTACATCATTTTGCCTGTCTCATTGCATTCGGGGCCACAGCCATCAACCCGTACCTCGCATTGTCGTCCATCCGCGACATGAAGGAAGAGGGTAAACTGAAAACCGATGTGCACGAAGACATCCTGAAGAAAAATTATATCAAGGCCATCAACGAAGGGCTGCTGAAAGTGTTCAGTAAAATGGGCATTTCTACCCTGCAGTCGTACCAGGGCGCACAGATCTTCGAAATCCTTGGACTCAATAAAGATGTAGTCGACAAATTTTTCACTGGCGCCACTTCCAGGATTGAAGGAATGGGGCTCGACGAGATTGCCAGGGAAGCACTTGCGAAACACTATTTCGCTTTCAGCAAAAAAGATGTACCGAATGACCGGCTCGGTGTGGGTGGATTTTACCAGTGGAAACGCAAAGGCGAATTCCATTTGTTCAATCCGCAGACCATCCACCTGCTGCAGCATTCAACCCAGACAAACGATTACACCACGTTCAAGAAATATTCAAGGCTGGTCAATGAACAGGGCGAAAAAGCGGCAACCATCCGCAGCCTCTTCCAGTTCAAAAAAATATTGCCATCCATCTCAATCGATGAAGTGGAACCGGCAGAAAATATTTACAAACGTTTCGCAACCGGAGCCATGAGTTTCGGTTCCATTTCATGGGAAGCCCATACCACACTTGCCATTGCGATGAACCGCCTTGGGGGCAAGAGCAACACTGGCGAGGGTGGCGAAGATGAACGCCGATACGAACGGTTGCCGAATGGCGACTCCATGCGCAGTTCGATCAAACAGGTTGCCAGTGCGCGTTTTGGCGTGACCAGCCTGTACCTGACCGAAGCGGATGAATTGCAGATCAAGATGGCGCAGGGGGCAAAGCCTGGTGAAGGCGGACAACTGCCCGGACATAAGGTGGATGACTGGATCGGTAAGACCCGTCATTCCACTCCAGGTGTTGGCCTCATTTCCCCTCCCCCCCACCATGACATTTATTCGATCGAGGATCTGGCACAGCTGATTTTTGATTTGAAAAATGCAAACCGCAAAGCACGCATCAGTGTAAAGCTGGTGAGTAAAGCCGGCGTAGGTACCATTGCAACAGGTGTCACCAAAGCAAAAGCGGATGTGGTCCTCATTGCGGGTTATGACGGTGGTACCGGTGCTTCACCGATGTCGTCCATCCGCCATGCCGGTTTGCCATGGGAGCTTGGCCTGGCAGAAACACAACAGACACTCGTTAAAAATAAACTCCGTTCACGCGTGGTGGTGCAGGCCGATGGCCAGATGAAGACTGGTCGCGATATCGCCATTGCCGCCTTACTCGGTGCAGAAGAATGGGGTATTGCAACAGCTGCACTGGTGGTGGAAGGTTGTATCCTGATGAGGAAGTGCCACCTGAACACCTGCCCGGTTGGGGTAGCCACACAGGATCCTGATCTGCGCAAACGCTTTACCGGCGCGGCTGATCACGTGGTAAACTTCTTCCAGTTCATGGTGCAGGAGCTTCGTGAAATCATGGCGGAGCTCGGTTTCCGTACGGTCAACGAAATGATCGGACAGGTACAGCATCTTGAAATGCGCGAGAACATTACCCACTGGAAATACAGCAAGCTTGACCTGGCTCCGATCCTCTACAAGGAACCGGCTTCCCCTTATACCGGTTTGTATAAAATGGAAGAACAGGATCATGGGATGGACAATATCATTGACTGGAAATTACTCGAAGCCGCCAAAGATGCGCTGGAGAACAAAGGACAGGTAAAGGCATCATTTGACCTGATCAATACAGATCGTACAACAGGTACCATGTTGTCGAATGAAATTACCAAACGTTTTGGTGCTGCGGGACTGCCCGATGGAAGTATCCATTTCAAATTTACCGGTACTGCCGGACAAAGTTTTGGCGCCTTCAATACCAGGGGTGTCACCCTGGAAATGGAAGGTGATGCAAATGATTATTTCGGTAAAGGTCTCAGCGGGGCCAAACTGATTGTTTATCCTTCAGCCAAAGCAACCTTCGTCCCCGAAGAAAACAGCATCATCGGAAACGTGGCCCTGTATGGCGCTACAGCCGGTGAAGCGTTTATCCGTGGTAAGGCCGGCGAACGGTTTGGTGTTCGGAACTCCGGTGCCAGTGTGGTTGTGGAAGGCGTTGGTGACCATGGATGTGAGTACATGACCGGCGGTCGTGTAGTGATCATTGGCGATACCGGTCGCAATTTTGCCGCAGGTATGAGTGGTGGTATTGCGTATGTGTATGATGTGAAGGCAAAGTTCAAAGAGAATTGTAATAAGGAAATGGTGGACCTGGATGAGTGCGGGCTGGAAGACAAGAACGAGCTGTTCACCATGCTGCAGCGTCACTTCGAGTATACCGGAAGCACGGTTGCCAAATTCATCCTGGATGACCTGGACAACCAGTTACAGCATTTTGTAAAAGTATTCCCGGTTGATTATAAGAAGGTGCTGATGGAAAAGAAAGCGACGGTCACGGTTAAATAATCGTACTGATGTCGCAAGGGACTGGCCGTTTTTGTCCTTAGCGAAGCGTTGTCATCCTGAGCGAAGCGTTGTCACCCTCAGCGAAGCGTTGTCATCCTGAGCGAAGCGAAGGAACTAAGCACTGGACGATGATCGCTTACGACCAAAAACTAATTGTTTAAACACTCCGCCCCAAACGCGGAACGAAAATGCGAAATAAGTCATGGGTAAACCAACAGGTTTCAAGGAATTCACCAGGGAGTTACCATCGAAAAGACCGGTAGCGGAACGTCTCAACCACTATAACGAGTTCGTTGACCGTTACAGTGATGAGAAACTGAACCAGCAGGCTGCGCGTTGCATGGATTGTGGTGTACCATTCTGCCATAACGGATGTCCCCTCGGGAATATCATCCCTGAGTTCAATGATGCGGTGTATCAGAAAGACTGGAAGGAAGCGTATGATATCCTGGTATCCACTAATAATTTTCCCGAGTTTACCGGACGCATCTGTCCCGCTCCCTGCGAGTCAGCCTGTGTGCTTGGTATCAACCAGCCCCCGATCACCATCGAGGAAATTGAAAAGCATATTATCGAGATCGCTTTTGATAAGGGTTTTGTGAAGGCACGCAAACCGAATCTCCGTTCCGGTAAAAAAGTTGCGGTCATCGGTTCAGGACCTGCGGGTCTTGCAGCTGCTGCCCAGCTCAACTATGCGGGTCATACCGTTACCGTGTTCGAACGAGATGACAAACCGGGCGGTCTTCTCCGTTATGGAATCCCCGATTTTAAACTGGAAAAATGGGTGATTGACCGTCGGGTGAAATTGCTGGAGGAAGAAGGCATCACGTTCCAATGTAATGCGAACGTAGGAGTGAATGTAAATGTGAATGACCTGTTGCGTGAATACAATGCCATTGTACTTGCCGGCGGATCAACGGTACCGCGTGACCTGCCCGTTCCCGGACGCGAACTCAAAGGTGTCTATTTCGCCATGCAGTTCCTGAAACAACAGAACAAACGCAATGCCCAGCTCGATCCCCTTGCCAATGGGCTGATCGAAAGCAATATCATGAAGGAAAGTGTGAATGCTGCCGGCAAGAATGTAATTGTGATCGGCGGTGGCGATACCGGATCCGATTGTGTGGGCACATCCAACCGCCACGGGGCGGCGTCCGTAACCCAGTTTGAGCTTCTGCCAAAACCGGGTGAAACCCGCACTCCTACCATGCCCTGGCCTTCATATCCAATGCTTCTGAAGATTACTTCCTC
>SDZZ01000373.1 GCA_004173255.1 Chitinophagaceae bacterium
CTCCGGGGGCGAGAAACAGCGCCTGAGCATTGCCCGGGCACTGATCCGCAAACCACAGTTGTTGCTGTTTGACGAGGCAACCTCCGCACTCGATTCACTGACCGAAGAAGAAATCACCGCCACCATTCGAAAGATATCTCTGGAAGGCAACCAGATCACGATCCTGATCGCTCACCGCCTCTCCACCATTATGCATGCCGACCGCATTTACGTACTGGAAAAAGGAGACGTGGTTGAAACCGGAAGCCATCATAAATTACTGGAAGAAAAAGGACTTTATTACGCCATGTGGCGCCAGCAGATCGGCGAAAGGAAAGACGCCTTGGCGGCAGTGTAAGGGTTGGGATTGCAGCACAACTACCGACCGCAGTGTGACCTTTGGATGGCCAGGACAAACGATGATCGACTAAACATCTTTTGAAAATGGGATTGTTTTCATTTTTATTTTCAGGCGGGCTGAAAGCAGAGCTTGAACAGGGAGCGGAAATAATTGATATCCGCTCAGCCGCTGAATTCGATAACGGGCATGTACCCGGCGCGCACAATATACCGGTAGACCGGTTGAAGATCAACCTGCCCAGGATTCAGGCAATGAAGAACGTGGTGACTACAGGCTCAGGTGATGTCCGCAATAACCAGGCCGTCGATTACCTGAAACGAAACCGAATGGAAGGCGTACTGGACGGAGGTTCCTGGGAGCGCGTGTACCGGATCTGGAAAAAGCTTTAGCTGCTTCCGGTCGCAGGTTTCCCAGAACCGGAACTGATGAGCGTGTTTGCCCTAACCGACTTTTTTACATTTTCTATTCAGGTTTTTTCTTTTCATCCCTGCCCCGCCACCAGTCGGTGAAAAAGTTCGAACGCTCCAGTTCCTCCATATCACTCAACTCCCACTCCAGTGCTTTGGTGCTGAGTGACACTTCCACCAGCGAAATAACCAGCGACCCAAGCAGCGCCAGCATGCTTAGTGCAAAAACAGCTTCCGTCAGGATGGTCCATTGCTGGTATACGCCATACATCGTAACTACACAACAAACAAATGCAAACACGCCGGCAGACTGCATCAGCCGTACCAGGTTGATCCTTGTTCGCAAGATCTTGATCTGCTTCAGCAGCAGGTGGTTCTTTTCACCACGCATATATTCATCGTGCAGCTTCCGGATCAGCGCGGCAAGCGCGAGATACCGGTTCGTATATGCCAGCAGCAACAGGCTGATGGCAGGAAAAAGCAGAGCTGGTGTATTGAAAGTGATTTCCATGGATCAAATATCAGGAAAGCATACAACAAAAAGGCCGTCCGGAATATCGGACGGCCTGTAAAACAAAAGAGGGTACGGATTAATGAAACTATTAAGGCTTACGAGGGCAGGCACAGCCTGCAGCTCAACAGACTGAACAGCTGGCGAAACCGTGGCATGAATCGAGAACAAAGTAATCCTACAATGAAGCCAGCTTTTCGGGCCGGCTTGTAACCAAACCCTCGTACCGATCAAAAAAATTCGCGTGGCTAATTCACGATCACGTTAAAAGTGGCCTCCACATCGGTTCCTGACTTGGCACTGTCCACCTGGTCGTCGGCACTCTTGTTGGGAGGCTCGGCCGGATAGTGACGCAACGTAACCTTTACCTGCCCCGTACCGGCTGCACCAGTGGTCCACGTACTGTTGATCCCCAGCGGCACTCCGTTCGTGTCGTTATCGAGGTTACTTACCGTCAGGTTTGCAGCACTCGGCTGGTAATAAAACCGGTGCGCATGGCTTTCTTCCTCAACTTCAAGCGTGATATCTTCCACCGGCGTTGCGGTTTCATTCAGCAACTGCACCGATGCAGTGTAAGTGGTGTTCGGACTCAGGTCGATATCGTCCGTTGTGGGGGTAGCGCCACCCGGACCATCCGGATCGGAGAACTCATAAACCAGCGGCGTGGAAGAGCCAGCCGGCGTAAGCCGCAGGATCATGGTGGTAATAACTTCTTCTTCATTTGTTTCGCCTTTATCTTTCTGACATCCGGCGAATACTGAACTCATAAGCAGGGCCGCAAGGCTTACCTGCATCAGGTTTTTTTTCATCATCACTCATTTAAAAATTAAAGAATTTAATATCGAATCTCTCTTTTCTGTTTAGTATGGCATGCAGCTGGCTGTTAGTCGAAAATGAACACCGGATCGGACATCATTTCTGTTGGGCAGCGGTCATAAGCATTGACTAGAATTCCTCTTGCTGACAATTGTTACATGCGCTGCACGAAAACTATCAGGTTGAAAGCGTCAAATGCCGTTCCGCAAATCGACTCAATCATGGTTCAGTGGCACTTTGATCCGGAAGCTGATATTGCGTCCCATCTCATCGGCAAAATACCGCATGGCATCCATGTAGTCGCGGTAAGCACGATCAAACAGATTGCGTACACCAATGGACAGGCTGACCGGGGTATGGCCAAAAGCCACGGTGGTGGAAGCATTCAGGTTAACCAGTGCATACCCGTCTGGGGCAGCCTTATAATCCTGCGGGCCATTTTTATCGTCAGGCACACGGGTCTGGCGGAACACCTGCTGGATTTCGGCCGACAAGTAACTGTCACTGAGTTTGCGGAACCCGCCGGGAAAACGATACAACAATTCCGTACTTATCCGGTCCGATGGCATCAGGATCAGCCAGTCATCGATCTTCCGGTTGCGAGCACGCAAGATGGAAGCCCGCGATGTCCATTCCACCTGTTTAAAAGGCTTCAGCGACAATGAAGCATCCATACCAGTCAGTGTAGCATCCGTTTGCCTGTATTCCGTCCTGCGGAACGCACCGGCAATGGTCAGCACCGGTTCATCCGGTACGGGCTGCTGGTAAATGAAATCATTGATCCGGTTATGGTAAAAATCAAGATCCAATACCACGGTGCCTTTCCGGTTATGGTATCCGGTGCTTAGCCCGGCATTCAATGCCTGCTCGGGTTTGAAATTCATATCACCGATTTCAAATGTTGCCGTACCATGGTGGATACCGTAAATCAGCAGTTCATTCACGTACGGTGCACGGGTCGACAGGGAAAGATTGAAATTAACTTTCCATCGGTCAGAAATTTTATACCCCGTATTAAACGAGGCTGCATACGTGGAGAAATCGAAACTGTTATTGGCAAAGCTGGTATCGGCTCCCTGCAACATGCGGTCTGTATTGATCGACTTGTGGTCATACCTTACACCCGCCTGCAGTTCCCATGCATGTTTCTCCCATTTTTCTATGGCATAGGCGCCGTAGGTATAGGACCGGTAGTTAGGGATCAGGTACCTGCCGGCATACACGTTATCCTGCTGCATGGCCGACAATCCAACCACCCCACTGAAACCATTGACGGGCTTGTGTTCCCAGTTTAGGTCTTCCGAAAAGGTGGAGATACTGAGGTTCAGCTGCGGTCTTGTATTGGTGCTTGACCGGGTAACATCATACTCCTTCCGGTTGTTAAACTGCCCCGCCACCTGGAAGTTGAATTTTCCATTCGGGCGGATCCACTGCGATTTTGATTTCAGCAACTGGTGGGTAACATCCTGATAGGGCCGTCCGATTTTATAACTGTCCTGCCCCAGGTACACCTCGTCCGGACGATCGGCCGCAATTGCTTTTTCCAGGTCGGCAAAATTCCCGATATGGGAACCAATAAAGATGCCCGACTGGGTAGAGAACAGGCTGTAAAACAATTCCGTGTTAAACGAAGTTTTCTTCCACGCCACCGTTGCGGAAAAATTCTTTTCCTCACTCGCCGTATTGTTTAACCGGTAATCAGGGGTAGCTGCATTCGCGCCCTTCTTGAATGTTCCCTGCACGCGATAGGTCAATGCCGGTAATTTGTTCAATTGCTGCTCATAGATCGCCGATAAATAATACTGGCGGTTATTGGTAAAATAACCGGTGTTCACTTCCAGGTTGTACCCGGGTTTTGATCGAAGGGCACGGGGCTGGATCAGCATCACCCCGCCAATGGCATCCGAACCGTAACGCAGTTCATCCACTCCCTTGATGATAGTAAGTTTATCCGCAATAAACGGATCGATCTCCGGGGCATGTTCATTTCCCCATTGCTGGCCTTCCTGTCGCACCCCATTGTTGATGGTCAGGATCCGGCTGCTGTGCAGCCCATGAATCACGGGTTTGGCAATGTTGGTACCCATCTGCAGCATAGTGACTCCGTTGATCTTACTCAGTGCTTCGGCGAGGGACAGACCCTTTGTTTCATCCAGCCGCCGGCCGCTGAGGTCCTGTTTGAAACCACTGCTGGCCGTGCCGGTCCGACCCGATACCACCACTTCCCCCAGGGTATTCATGGCATGCGGTAAAAAATAATCCGAATGCTTGTCGCGGTTGATGGTGACGTTCTGCTGCAATGGCTGGCAGTCGACATGTGTAATACTGAGCACATACTGACCAGCGCAGACCAAGTTAAAAACGAAATCCCCTTTTTCATCAGTCACCACGGGTTCGGTAACACCGGAAAGGTTCACAATTGCACCC
>SDZZ01000374.1 GCA_004173255.1 Chitinophagaceae bacterium
ACGTATTACCTGAGCAAGGCGGGCCATCGTGTAACGGTGCTCGATAAAGGTGATTTCACGGACAACTGCTCCTACGGAAATGCAGGTTATGTTTGCCCCAGTCATTTCATCCCGCTCGCCGCACCGGGCATCGTGCAACAGGGATTAAAATGGATGCTGAATTCCGAAAGTCCTTTCTATGTGAAACCTGCATTGAACTGGTCGCTGATTGACTGGGGGATGAAGTTCATGCGAAGCGCCAGTAAAAAAAATGTAAAGGATTCGGCAGCACCACTCCGGGATATCGCCCTGTTGAGCCAGGAGCAGTATGCCGGCTGGTCGAAAACACCGGGGTTTGATTTCGCTTACGAACACAAGGGACTGCTTGAAATTTTCCAGACCGATAAGATGGCCGACCACGCAGTACATACGGTGCAGCAGGGAAAAGAACTTGGACTGGAAGTGGAGCTGCTCGACAAGGCAGCCATGCAGGCAAAAGAACCGCACACCAGCATCAATGCGCAGGGTGCCATCTTCTTTAAATGTGATGCCCATCTTTATCCCAATAAACTGATGCAAAACCTGATGGTCCGCCTGAAGGAAGATGGGGTAGTATTTGAACCCAACCAGGAAGTGACGGGATTTGAAACGAAAGCCGGCCGGGTGAACAAGGTCATTACTGGTTCACGCTCTTTCGACCAGGTGGATGAAGTGGTACTTGCAACCGGTTCATGGAGCCGTGCCCTGGCTGCGCAGCTGCAGCTGAGGATTCCGCTGGTGGCAGGCCGTGGCTATTCAGTCACACTGGAAGATTCGCCTTACCGCCTCAACCATCCGGCAATCCTGACCGAAGGCAGGGTGGCAGTGACGCCGATGGATGGAAATAAAATCCGTTTCGGCGGCACCATGGAAGTGGTCAGTACCAATACACCTCCCCGGTTTAACCGGGTGAATGGAATACTCAGGGCAGTAAAGGATTTCCTGCCGGAATTTGATATTACCCGTCCACCAGACGAGAAGATCTGGTCCGGTTTCCGCCCCTGTTCGGCCGATGGGGTTCCGTATATCGGCAGGTCGACACGCACACGGAATGTGGTGCTGGCAACCGGTCATGCCATGCTGGGGTTAAGTCTCGGTGCCGGAACAGGCCTGCTGGTAAAAGAACTGGTAAACGACGAACAACCAAGTATTGACCTGAAGGCGTTTAACCCGGAACGATTTCAATAAGTTTTCTTCTTCATAACCACCTGTCATGTTGCTCCGCCAATCACATCCCTGATTGTTTGGCGATCCAGCGTTTTTTTCAAATTATTGACCGGCCCGCTTTTCCTGTACGTTGTGCAGGTAGCTGTTGATGTACTCAGATGGGGATGAGCCGGTGGTCGTTTTAAATACCCGGTTAAAATTGGTTATACTGTTGAATCCGCAGTTGTAGGCAATGGCCGAGATGCTTTCATACGCACCCTCTGTCAGTTGTTTACAGGCTTCATTGATGCGCACTTCATTCAGGAAGGAGAAAAGGGTATGCCGCGTATGTTTTTTGAAGTACCTGCAGAATGCCTGTGGTGTCATGTGCGCCTGTCCGGCCACTTCCTCCAGCGTGACCGGTTTATTATAATGCTGCATGATGTAGTTATAGATCCGGGCCATACGCAAACCCTCATGTTCGCTGAACTGACGTACCTGGCTGGAAGCGGAGAGGGGAAGGAGTTTGTCATACCCCATCAGTTTGCGGAAGATCTCGAGAAACTGCATCATTTGTTCCAGACCGGTTTTGTTACTGACCTCGAGCATCAGGTGGGCAATCTCCGCAACGTGTGACTGCGGTAACACAAAGCCCGACTCATGGCTATTTATAAATTTGCGGACGGGTTTCAATTCGGGCAGGTCGAACATAGGCGATAACGGTCCGGAGGGATTGAAAAAAATGGTAAGTGCCTGGATCACCTTCTTGCTTTTAGGCAGGAAGTACGATGGATCACTCTTGAACAGGTGCGGCTGGTTGGCCCCCAGCCAGTATATTTCATTTGGTCCGAACGAGTGCATGTTGTTATCCGCCACCAGTGTGCCTTCCCCTTTACGGATCCAGGTCAGCTGGATCTCTTCATGCCGGTGCAGGTGGGGGTAAAAGTAGGGCAGCAATTCATGCTGCGACATGATCGTCTGGTTAATCGGGACGGGAATGGTAAACTGCAACACCTTCATAAAAATTCCTATTTATCGGGATCGGCTGGCAGGATATTAACCTGAAGTCGTGTGGGGAAGCACATATCGGGTTAAATTTAACCTGATTCAGGTTATAAATGACAGGGTGCCGATAAATACCTGGCCGTTGCCCGGAAGGGTAGTGACTAAAATCTGGTTATCAAAAGACAATATCCGGGTGGTAATGCATCCAAATTCTCAGTAGTTTGAGCCAAACAGCCCAATCGTGAAAAACAATATCATTTTAAAGTCAGGCATTTTTTTGTCCGCCGTAGTTTTTATACCGGCTACGCCCGGAGTAGTGAATGCGCAGCAACCGATGACGGATTACCCGATCCGCCCCGTGCCCTTTACCCAGGTAAGCGTTACGGATAATTTCTGGGCGCCGCGGATCCGGACGAATGAGCAGGTGACTATCCCCTATACCCTTGAACAATGCCGGAAAACGGGCCGGATCGACAACTTCCTGGTGGCTGCGGGTGTACTCAAATCGGACAAACTCACCGAATACACATTCGACGATACCGATCTCTACAAAGTGATCGAAGGCGCCTCTTATGGTTTACAGGTGGCACGCAACCCCGGGCTTGACCGCTACATTGATACGCTGATTGCCATTATCGGCAGTGCCCAGGAAGCCGATGGGTACCTGTACACCTTCCGCACCAGCAACATGAAAAAACCACATGAGTGGATTGGGAGCAAGCGCTGGGAGAATGAAGAAGACCTCAGTCACGAGTTATATAATTCAGGTCACTTATTTGAAGCAGCCGTAGCCCATTACCAGGCAACGGGCAAGAGGTCATTGCTCGATATAGCCATCCGCAATGCCGACCTGCTGGTACGTACATTCGGATATGGTAAAGAAGAAAAATTTCCCGGTCACCAGATAGTTGAAACCGGTCTGACCCGTTTGTACCGGGTTACAGGAAAAACAGAATACCTGCAGCTGGCAAAGTTTTTCCTTGACCTGCGCGGCACCCCCGGCCACCTGAACCATGAGTACAGCCAGGCGCACCTGAAGGTGACCGACCAGCATACTGCAGTGGGTCATGCCGTCCGCGCCACATACATGTATACCGGTATGGCCGATGTGGCGGCGCTTACGGGCAATAAACAATACCTGGGTGCCATTGATGATATATGGAACGATGTGGCCGGCAGGAAACTTTACATTACAGGCGGCATTGGTGCTACCGGGGCGGGTGAAGCTTTTGGTGACCCGTTTGACCTGCCCAATATGTCGGCGTATGCGGAAACCTGCGCTGCTATTGCGAATGTGTACTGGAACAGCCGCATGTTCCTGCTGCACGGAGATTCGAAGTACATCGATGTAATGGAACGGGCGTTGTACAACGGCCTGCTGTCCGGCGTGTCACTGGGAGGTGACCGGTTCTTTTACCCCAATCCACTGGCCTCCATGGGGCAGCACCAGCGCAGTGCATGGTTTGGCTGCGCCTGCTGTATTTCCAACATCACCCGTTTCCTTCCGTCAATGCCCGGCTACATTTATGCACAGGATAACAATGAACTATACCTCAATCTGTTTGTGGGAAGTAAGGCCAGTTTTACGCTGCCGGCCGGAAAAGTGGAGGTTATACAGAAAACGAATTATCCATGGTATGGTGAGGATGAGATAACCATTAATCCGGCGGATGGAAAGGCAACGTTCAACCTGCACATCCGCATGCCCGGGTGGCTTGGTGGGCAGGATTCAACAGGCTCACTGTACCATGATGTTTCTGCCAGTCAGGAACGGGTAACGCTACTGGTCAACAATAAGCCCGTGAAATATTCGATGCAGAAGGGGTATGCCGTAATCGGCCGCAACTGGATCAAGGGCGACCAGGTCAGGCTGGTATTGCCGATGGAAGTACATAAAATGGAAGCGGCACCGGCCGTAAAGGCCGACCAGTCAAGGTTTGCGTTACAGCGCGGGCCCATTGTCTATTGCCTGGAAGGAGCTGACAACAGCGACTCTACAGTAATGAATATAGTGGTTGACCGGGCAGCCCCCGTATCGGCCGTTTTTGAACCAGCATTGCTCAATGGGGTGATGACCCTGCGTATGGATGGACGGTCTGCCCGCAGGCAGTCGGGCACCGCAGCGCTGGCAGAAGTCAGGCAGCCGGTAAAGGCCATTCCTTACTATTCGTGGGCAAACAGGGGTGCGGGAGAAATGGAAGTGTGGATTCCTTTCGAAGCCTCTGCTGCCCGGCCTACACCGGCCCCGACAATCGCTTCCACCAGCAAGGTATCCGGCTCCATCGACAACAAAAGAATGCTGAAGGCGCTGAATGACCAGTATGATCC
>SDZZ01000375.1 GCA_004173255.1 Chitinophagaceae bacterium
TGGTTGATCCAGTCACGCTGGTCATAAAAATATCCGTTCTCCTGGATCGCTATCGGATCACGCATATCCACATAGGAGATCTGTAAGAGAACATCCTTTGGCAGGTTATATTGTTTCAGGTAAGCAGGGTCGGGCCGCTGGCGCATAAACTGTACACTTATTTTCCGGGGGAACCAGACTTCCACCTGCATGGTGCTGTCGAGCGCACCATAATAGGTAGTGTCATATATGTTTTCCAGTTTGTTGAATTTTGTTTTGTCCTGTTCATCGAGCAGGCTGATTACCCAACCATCCTCGGTAATGGTGCTGTCATAGTAACTGCGCATGAACTGCAGTTTGGAGCCCTTGTATGTTTCCTGCCTGTTCCTCGCCCACACTGCCTTCAGGCTATCGCTTCCTTCCATTTCGGTGTACAGGCAAAAGCCGCGGTAGGAATTGATTTCGTTGTTATAATTATAGATGAATGAATCCAGTTCGTACCGCATGTTGTAACCAAGTGCACGGTTTTCTATCCGGAGTGGTTCGGTGGCCAGCACCCGGAGCTTGTTACTTTTTTTCAGCAGGAAAAATTTCAGTGCTTCCGGGTTAAGCAGGGTAGTCTGGCCCGCATTCGGGGTGGTGCCGATGAAGTGTTCCACAAAGAACTTCCCGTACTTCGTCCAGCCATCCTTTACCTCGCTGCTGGTTTTGATTACTACTTCGCCCAGGCTCTTTTCTTCCTTTGCCATTTCAATGTCAGGGATTTTACCATCGGTTGAACTGATTCGGAGCTGGCGGGGCTGGTAGCCGGTGAAGGTAACTACCAGGTCGTAACCGCCTGGTTTCAGGTCGAGCGAAAACTCGCCCTGTTTATTACTTGCTGAGCCGATGGTTGTATTCTGGCAATAGACCGACGCACCGCTTAATGGTTCTTTGGTGGAGGAGTCGATGATTTTTCCGCTGACGGTCTGGGAAAAAACGCTGCCACAAAGCAGCAGCAGGAGCAGGCTGAAACCGACACGTGTCACAGTCATATTGAATTTTAGCCGTAAGGTACAATTAACATGCCGTTGCTTCAACGGGTTCATACGATGGAAACTACGCTTTTTTAGCGGCCGCCAGGTATTTCTCGCTGGCTTTACGGATGGTTTCATCCAGTGGGGTAAAGCTGAAGCCGGGCAAGGCCTTCAGCAGTTTACTATTTTCAAAACGGGTCTGGCTGAAGGCCACCCGGGCGCTCTCCTTCGTGAGTACAGGCTTGTGCCCTGTCAGCATTGATTTGATTTTTTCAATCCGCCAGGCAATGGAGGCAAGAAAGGGAGTGGTCTCTTTGGAGGGCCGTTTTTTATGAAGGTGGTCGGCCATGGTTTCGAACAGTTTGCGGAACGTCCAGTTTTCGCCATTGATAATAAACCGCTCTTCGCTGATATCCGATTCCATCAGCAGTACGGTGGCACGCGCCACATCTTCCACATCCACAAAGCCATTCACACCCGGGCTGTACCAGGGAAATCCATTGTACACATTGCGGAAGAGCGCGGAACTGCCGGATGACCAGTCGCCATAACCCAATATAGTCGAGGGGTTCAGTATCACGGTCTCAAGGCCTTCGCCTGTTGCGCGCCACACTTCCATCTCCGCCTTGTGTTTGCTGATGCCATAGTGTGTAGTGGTTCCGGAATTATCCCACTTTCTTTCCTCGTTCACTGCACCACCGGAAAGGTCGCGCCCTACTGCTGCTACGGAACTGATATAAACAAACCGGCGGATGCCATTTTCCAGTGCCATGTTTACCATATTGGCGGTACCATCCACATTCACCTGGTTCATCCGGACGCGGTCGGCTGCTGAGAATGACACCACCGCAGCGGAGTGGATCACGGTATCAATGCCTTGCATGGCATCTTCGAGTGACATCACATCCAGCACGTCGCCCTCCACCCATTCCACTGCATTGAACACATCAGCCGGCAGGTGCGCGGGCAGCTGCTTACTGCGGTGTATGGCGCGTACCTGGTAGTTTTTGCGCAGTAGTTCGGCAATAATATAGGATCCGAGGAAACCGGTACCACCGGTGATCAGGACTTTGTTTGACAATGCTGTTTTTTTGCTGAGCGCAAAGATACTTGCTTATGGCTTTTCCGGCGAGTCATTATAATCATAGAAGCCTTTGCCCGACTTGCGGCCAAGTTCGTTGTGTTGTACTTTCTCCTGTTGCAGGACAGATGGCCGCAGCCGTTCGGGCCGGTCCAGCTGTTCGTAAACGGAAACGCTGACTGCATAATTGACATCATGACCAATGAGGTCCATCAGCCGGAAAGGCCCCATGCGGAATCCGCTGGCTTCCATCACGCGGTCGACCTGTTCAACAGGAACGCCTTTTTCAGCCAGCCGCAACGCTTCAATATAGTATGGCCTGGCCACGCGGTTGACAATGAACCCCGGCGCGTCTTTACAGATGACCGGCGTTTTGCCCAGCTCTTCGGCCAGGCGGGTGGTGCTTTCCACTGTCAGTGAATTGGTCATCGGTGTCACCACCACTTCCACCAGTTTCATGCGGTCGGCCGGATTGAAAAAATGGAGGCCGATTACACGTTCGGGGTTTTTGATGCCCCTGGCAATGCCGGTGACAGATAAGGAAGATGTATTGGTTGCAAAAATGCATTCGCTGTGGTTCAGTTCAGCCAGCTGGTTGAACAGGCTGATTTTAGCCTCTGTTTTTTCAACGATGGCTTCAATAAAAAGGTCGGCGAGGCAGGTCTGGAGGTCACTGGTATAATGGATATGCTCAAGTATGCGAAACTCTTCTTCCGCTGTAAGTTTATTGCGTGACACGGATTGCTGCAGCTGTTCCTTGATGGCTTCATCGGCCCGGTCGAGCGCGGAGGAATCAAGGTCGAACAGCAGCGTAAAAAAACCAGCCCTCGCTGAAGCCAGCGCTATTCCCCTGCCCATTGTCCCTGCCCCGCAGATACAGATACTGTTGATCGTCATCGGTGTAGTTAAGGGGTAAAGTTAAGCCTTGCAATGAATCCGGAATACCCTTTCAACCGGATGTGATTGCAGTTTGCACGGTAGTTGGTTTGCAGGGACGTGCGAGCCGCAGTTACGTATCCGTGCTGATGGGTAGTTTCCTGTTGGATATTTGTTTTACTTTGGAAAAAAAACCAATGAGCGATCCAATCATACCTGGCGAACCGGCAGTAATGGCTGCGGGCACATCAACTGTTAATCCGCCAATTTATGCCCCGCCAACTGTTTTTGGTACCAGGACGCCGTCGGCGGTAGTGCTGGGTATTGGACTTGTGTTGTTCCTGCTGCCATTCCTGGAGTTGCGATGTAATGGCGTGGCACTCGGAAAGTTCAGCGGGGTGCAGTTGGCAACCGGTTTCAAGATTGAGGTACCCGGAACCAACAATACATTGACGGGACGTTTACAGGAAGTATCACAGGAAAATGGTGAAACGCGTCAACACGATGGAAATCCTTATGCACTCGCTGCATTGATCCTTTCCGGAGTGGCACTGGGACTGGCTTTCAGCGATCGAAAGGCAGCCGTAACCGTTTGTGGAATTGCCGCGGCTCTTGCAGCCATCGCATTGATTGTGGTGATGGTCGATGTAAAAAGACAACTGGCAGGTGAAGTTGTTTCGGACAACGGGGTGCTTATTACCATCGGGTTTACGCCCTGGTTTTATATCTCCATACTCGCAGCAATCACCGGTGCATTTTTTGCGTTCAGGCGACTGCGTTACCTGAAGACCTGATACCTGTCGGCCGGGTGATGAATTTTAGCGCTTTCGTTCCTGTCGCTAACCTTCCATTGCCTGGTTCAGGAAATCGACCAGTGGTTTAAGTGCTTCAAATGCGCCAACGGTTGTTTTGAGTAGTGATTTATCTGTGAGTTGTTCGTCGGTCAGGCTCCTGCTGCCGATGAAACTTTTCAGTTTGATATATTCTTCGGCGGGGTTACCCGGTTCATAGCCTTTGGGTAAACGGGTGAGTTTATATTCCGGACTATCGTCCAGGTCGCCGTACACTTTTTTAAAATCCTTTGACGAGACAAGTTTTTTCAGGTCGCCGTAGTTGTAATCAATTTCCTGGCGGATTTTTTTCAGGTCAGCTGGTTCCGGCATCCAGATACCGCCACCGATAAAAGTTTCGCCCGGTTGTACATGGAAGTAATAACCCGCCGATGAAATCCCTTTTTTACCACCCTTGTTAATGCTGGCCGCAAAATTCTTTTTATAGGGTGCTTTGTCTTTGGCAAAACGGATGTCGCGGTTGATCCGGAACATACAATCCTTCGCGAGCAGGTTTGCAATTGCCGGTTCTTTTTTGCCAAAGGCATCGATCAGCTGTTGTACGAAGACGGCAAAGTCGGCCCGCGCCGTTTCATACGCGGCACGATTGGCATCCATCCACGGTTTATTATTATTCCTTGCAAGTGATTTTAAAAATCTGAGCGTATTTGACTGTAGCATTTTTTGTTCTTTCGTTTTAGTTGTAT
>SDZZ01000376.1 GCA_004173255.1 Chitinophagaceae bacterium
GCATATGACTCTGCCGCAAATGCTTCGTTGAGGGAGAAAACACAGGCGTTGTCAGATTCTGCCAACAGGGCGTTTCCGCGAAGTGCAGAGATATGGGTGCTTACCGGCAAGATGAGGGCATTCCGCAATACCGGTCCGGCCACAGAAACAACCGTATCATCCCTTCGCCATGCCATTGATGATTACCTGCTGAAGGCGCTGGAAATTAATCCATCACATTTTGGCGTGTGGCATTGGCTGATCCATTTTACCGAAGGCACATCTGAATTCCAGAAGGCATTGGACTATGGTAAATTATATACAACGGCTGCCCCGGCGATAGCGCATGCGTGGCATATGTACGCGCACGACCTCATGAAAACCGGCAGGGTTACGGAAGCAATCGAAAAATTCAACCACGCATTTGAAATTGAAAAGCAAAAATATTTATCGGAGAATATGCCGGAAAAATATGACTGGCACCATGCGCACAATATGGAACTGCTGGCATACTGTTACCAGTATAAAGGCCTGTTCACGAAGGCAGAAAAGATTTTTACCTTACTCGATACGCTGACACCCAGTATGGATGCCCGGGAAGCCCAGGTGCGCAAGGGTCATCCCTACTATTACCTCCAGGTGAATGAACCATTAAAAGCCCGGCAGCTGGCCGCCCCACTCATTGCAGCCAAACACTATATGTCGAGGTTTACCGGGTATTTTATCAGGGGTCTTTCCGACGTGTTCACTGGTGACACGGTAATGGCACTCGCCAGCTATGCTGCAATGGTGCGGATAGTCGATAGCCT
Source organism: Chitinophagaceae bacterium (assembly GCA_004173255.1). Lineage (GTDB taxonomy): Bacteria > Bacteroidota > Bacteroidia > Chitinophagales > Chitinophagaceae > JBEVJC01. The sequence goes on from SDZZ01000376.1 coordinate 789, forward strand.
TCAGCAGGCGAGCATCCTTGAAGGCACCCCACCGGATGTGGCTGCCGATGATTTTAATTACATGTACGCCCGCGCGGGTATAGTACAGATGGGCGCACAACTGGTAAGCAATCCGCAGAGTGCAGCGGTAGCGGCCAGGATGAATAGTATCCAGAAAACATTACTCAAACAAACCGGACCCGATCCGTGGATCGATGCATTGTACTTTTTACAGCTGCTGACACAGATGAGTATAAATGCCGGCAATCTTTCCCTGGCCGAAAGTTCGGCCGGCAATATGATGCTGCACGACCCGGGATATCCGGGTACATTCCTGCTGATGTCCCGGATAAAAAAAGCCCAGGGTAATTCTGCGGAGGCAAAAACATGGATGGCAAAAGCGAAACAAGGTTACCGGGATGCTGACCCGGCATTCTTTAAAACACTCAGATAAAAATATAACCAACAGAACAATGCTCAGAAGAAGATTCCTGGCCAACACGGGCCTGCTTGCTGCCGGCGCCGGCACACTGCTGGTACACTCCTGCAATAATGAAACGAAACAGGCACCTATGCCGGATACATCTGCCGGTGCGGACAAATTTGAACTGGCTGAATTATCGATTGACCAGTTGCAGCAGGCAATGGATTCCGGTAAATACACATCCGAACAGCTGGTAACGCTTTATTTCCAACGCATGGATGCCATCGATACCAGCGGCCCCAGGCTTGGTTCCGTTATTGAGCGGAACCCCGATGCGCTGAAAATAGCCACTGCGATGGATGCAGAAAGAAAGGCCGGTAAAAAACGCGGTCCCCTGCATGGCATCCCTGTTATGGTAAAAGATAATATTGATACGGGCGACCAGATGCAGACCACGGCAGGTTCGCTTGCACTTGTGGGAAACAAGGCAACGGCCGATTCGTCCATCGTAAAACAATTGCGCGCTGCCGGGGCAGTGATCATTGGCAAGACCAACCTCAGCGAATGGGCCAACTTCCGTTCAAGCAGCAGTTGCTCCGGCTGGAGCAGTCGCGGTGGACAGACCAAGAACCCATATATCCTCGATCATAACCCATGCGGTTCCAGTTCGGGTTCCGGTGTGGCAGTCTCTGCCAATCTTTGTGCAGTGGCAATCGGTACCGAAACGGATGGATCAATCACCTGCCCTGCATCGGTCAATGGTATCGTGGGTATCAAACCAACGGTCGGACTCGTAAGCCGCACGGGCATCATCCCGATCTCTTCTACCCAGGATACCGCCGGGCCAATGGCCAGGACGGTCCGCGATGCAGCTATCCTGCTTGGGACCATCACCGGCATTGATGCAGCCGACCAGGCAACAGCAACAGAAGGAAAACGGTTGAACGACTATACCCCGTTCCTCGATGCTGCTGCCTTGAAGGGAAAAAGGATCGGCATCGATACCCGGCCTCCGGGTAAAAATCCGTTCATGATTGCTTTACTTAAAACAGTGACCGACCTGTTGCGTGCCCAGGGTGCCGAACTGGTGGAGATCAGTTACCTGGAAAAATTTGACGAACTGGGCGATGCCGAATTTGAAGTAATGTTATATGAGTTTAAGGAGGGGGTGGATAAATACCTCGCTGCATCCAACTCGCCGGCCAGATCACTGGCACAGGTGATCAGTTACAATATCCTGAATGAAAACAAGGCAATGCCTTACTTCAAACAGGAAACACTTGAAAAATCGGAAAAGAAAACCGGCCTCGACACACCTGCCTACCAGCAGGCCCTGAAGAAATCAAGGGATGGGGCACGCGCCATCATTGACAAGGTGATGGATGAACATCAACTGGATGCCATTGCAGGGCTCACCATGGGACCGGCCTGCAGTATCGACACCATCTACGGCGATCGGTGGGGAGACGTTTTCCTGACCCAACCGGCGGCCATGAGTGGTTACCCGCATATCTCGGTGCCTGCCGGCTTCGTGTATGACCTGCCCGTTGGATTTTCGTTTTTTGGACGCGCCTTTACCGAAGGACCACTGATCGGTCTGGCCTATGCTTACGAACAGGCATCAAAAAACAGGAAGCAGCCTGGGTTTAAGCCCGCGTTTATTTCCTGACCGGCTTCGGCATTGCGGAGTTTTTTCGGCTTGGCGTATTGTGCTTTTTACTGCGTTGCTTGTTATCTTTAGCGCTATGAAACAATTACTGCTGACCTGCCTCCTGCTACCTGTATTTGCAATGAGCCAGCATAAAAAAATGAAGCTGGTGTGGTGTGATGAATTTAATTACAGCGGGCTGCCTGATTCTTCCAGGTGGAATTATGATACGGGCGGACATGGATTCGGGAACAATGAACAGCAGTTTTATACAGCCGGGCGGAGTCAGAATGCGCGGGTGGCCGACGGCCTGCTCACCATTGAAGCGATCAGGGAAACCTGGCCGGCGGGTGCGGAAAAGCCCAACAACTATACATCAGCAAGACTCACTACAAAGGGCAAAGGCGACTGGAAATATGGCCGGATAGACGTTAGGGCCAAATTGCCTGCCGGACGCGGCACGTGGCCAGCCATCTGGATGTTGCCCACCCTTCCCCACAGCAAGTGGCCGGATGATGGCGAAATCGACATCATGGAACACGTTGGTTTTGATCCGGGTGTGATCCATGGCACCATCCATTGTAAAAAATATTACCACTCGATAGGCACACAGAAAGCAAACCAGCAACAGGTCCCGGATTTTGCCACGGCATTCCATGTATACAGCGTGGAATGGACGAAAGAATATGTGAAGATGCTGATCGATGATAAGGAATATTTCACGTTCACCAACGAACATGCGGGGTACGAATCATGGCCGTTCGATAATACCATGCACCTGCTGCTCAATGTTGCAGTGGGTGGATTCTGGGGTGGGGCCAAAGGTGTTGACGAAACTATCTGGCCAAGGCAGATGCAGGTTGATTATGTGCGCGTGTACCAGTCGAAAAAGTAATGCGGTGACCTGATTTAAGCTCCCGGTGGTTCGCATCATTGTGCTTTACGTCAGCTCAATCCATTCCCGTCAATTATCCTATTCCCCCGGCTGGTAATCTATCGGCAACAGCTCTGCTATTTTTTCTGACCAGCCCCAGTACGACATGGAGAAAACTTCCTGTGGCGGCGAGTAACTTCCGTTTTCATCGATCACTACCGGGTTTCCGTTACTGAGCCAGATATGTGATCCCTGCCATGCCGGTGAACGTCTTTCACCATAGAACGCCAGGTACATCGGGTCTTCCCGTTCTTTTTTATAGGTGATATAAAGATAGTTGTCGAACCAGACCAGCTTGTATGCCCCTTCTGTTTTTACCACCAGGCTGTCGGCCGTCAGTACATTCACGCCATACGTATCTATCTCGTCCTTCTCCCGGAGTACCCGTTCATAATACGCGGAGGAATCAACGGATGAAGAATCCCTATGCGTGGCCATCGTTTTGTTTGACGGTGGACCGCCAACCTGGATGCGGAGAGTGCCTGCAACGGCCATGGGACGATAGATCTGCCTGACCCGTTCCTTTTCATAATTGGGTGTCCTTGTCATCCGGCGAACCTCGTATCCATCGGCCACCAGCGTATTACGATGTACACTGCGCATGAACTCCATCATTGATCCGGCAAACGCCTTGTCGCGGGCTGCCCGCCAGCGGTTTTTCCGTTTTTTTCCATCTTTATGGTGATCTTCAAAAAACGGATACCCGGCGAAT
>SDZZ01000377.1 GCA_004173255.1 Chitinophagaceae bacterium
CTCATAACCGGCCGCGGCACGGATCAGTGATCCGCCCTGCTGGTACTGGCCTGTATAGAGATCGTACCATCCACCGGCCGGCAGGTAAACCGGCCGTTCGGTAATCCCGGGCTGGTAAACCGGGTTCACCAGTAAGGACGGGCCAAACATAAACTGGTCACTGATCGAACGCACAGCCGGATCATCGGGGAAATCCATGACCAGCCCACGCATCAGTGTATAATCATTGTGGTAGGCCATGCCTGCCAATGAATAGATATAGGGCATCAGCCTGTAGCGTAGTTTATCATAGTACAGCATACTCCGGTAGGCAGGATGGTTGTCGGGGGCCGTGTTGAACATTTCGCGGTTGGGCGATTGACCATGAACCCGGAAGAGCGGACTGAATGCGCCAAACTGGAACCACCGTGTCATGAGCTCGCGCCACTGCTCCAGGTCTTTTGCGTTGGGATTCTTGAATTTCTTTTCCACTACAAACCCGCCAATGTCCATCGTCCAGTAAGGAAGTCCCGACATCGAAAAATTAATACCGGCGGTCACCTGGGCTTTCATATCATCCCATCGTGCACCAATATCGCCACTCCAGATTGCCGCCGCATAACGTTGTGAACCGGCAAAGCCCGAGCGGGTAAGCAGGAACACGCGTTTATCCGGATCAACCGAACGCTGTCCTTCATAAATCCCCTTTGCATTCTGTAAGGGATAGGCATTCAGGTTTTCGGCAACCAGTCCGGCCGACACCGGTGTCATCTGCTGCTTTCTCCGTTCCGGCGACACATTGGAAAGGATATCCGGTTCGCTGGCATCCATCCACCATGCATCGATTCCCTTCACATATATTTTATCGTGGATAAGCTGCCAGAATGCTTTGCGTGCATCCTCATTGAACGCATCATAAAAAGTGGACTGGTAACCCGGACCCACCCAGTCCTTCTGCCCATCGGCCATATTACGTTTATACAACCAGCCGCGGTCATCGAATTGTTTGTAGGCGGGTACAGTACCATAGAATTTTGGCCACACCGAAATCATCAGCTGTGTGTGGTACTTGCGGTGCAACTCCGCAATCATGCTATCGGGCTGTGGAAACCGCTGTGGATCGAACTCCTGGCTTCCCCATGCATTTTCTTTCCAGTAAAACCAGTCGAGTACAATATTATCAATCGGGATTTTCCTTTTCCTGAATTCAGCAACGGTCGACAATAACTCTTCCTGTGTACGGTACCGTTCACGGCTTTGCCAGAAACCCATCGCCCATCGCGGCACAATCGGGGCTTTACCACTCAGGGTACGGTAACCGCTGATGACCTGGTCCAGGGTTGCTCCTGATACAAAATAATAGTCCAGGGCCTGCCCTGCTTCGGAAGAAAATGCATAGGTGTTGGCCACTTGTTCCGGCGCAGGTTCCTGGCATTTTACGGCCAGGTATGATTCGGCCCCTTCCGGGATCCACTCAATGCGGATGGCTGTTTTTTTATTTTTCTCCATCGGCACATCGATGAGTAATGGTGCCGGATTCCAGGCCTCCCTCCAGCGATCGGCCACTAAGCGACCATCAATCCACAGCTTCAGGTAACCGCCGTAAACAAAACGCAGTTTGTGTACTCCTTCCGTGGCACTGGCAACGGAGCCCTGCCAGGTAACCATCCCTGTGGCGGGGGTAAAAGCCGCAGGCAACTTAAGTTTTGACTCATTGACGTATTCCATATCAATGACACTTTCGGGGCGGGACAATGTTCTGACTGAACTATCTTTTTTATCGTTGAAATAATCAGCCGTAAGCCACCCTTCACTTCCGTCGGCAGCAAATAGCTGCAGGGACGACAACGGCAAAAATGGCCGGATGTCACCAATAGTGGTCAGGGAGTAGTTGTCCCACAGGATGCCATATTTCCTGGATGATACCAGGAACGGGATTGCCACTTCCGTATTATTCTGGAACAGGTTCACCTGCTGGCCGCGATAATTGAAGACATCATCCTGGTGCTGGCCCAGACCGTAATAAGTATCGTCGGACGTGGTTTCGAACGACTGGCAGATGCCAAAGGAAGGTTTACCCTCAAAAACTTTCGGGGTAAAACTGCGGCCGGCAACCATTTTTTCGCCCAGTAATTTTTTTCCGGAGGCATCAAAAAAAGTCACGGTGCCTGTTTTTAATGTCACCGTCGCGGTCAGTTCAGCAGTCCGGATAGAAACATCGGTTTGTGTGGAGTCGACCGACCATAATTTTCCAGCTGGCGCGGTGTATACAGTAACGAGGCTTTTTTGCGGCTGGCCGCCATTGGGGATTACCAGTACACGGATGATCCGGGCGTTCACTACTTCCAGGTGGACCGACTGCTGCATTCCGGTGAGTAAAGGATCCGGGAAAACGATGATGCCGTTCCCCGTGGTACGGAAGGCACCGGGTTCCCCGGCTTTGAGCAGGAAGGTGCAACACAAAAAGGCAGTCAGCAGCCGCAGTCTTTTCTTCATATAGCGTCGTTTCAGGTTCGTCTTTGGTAGACAAATGAAATTACCTGAAACGCGCATCGGGGTGGGTATCCGAATGTTTCTGATTGGGGTATGAAATGTTAACCGGCAGGAAAAAACATTAAAAACCAACAGGTTGAGCAGGGCTATTTGTTATCCCGCCCCGTTTTATGATCCTGGTACTGCGAGGGCAGCACCTGGTACTCTTCCTTAAAATACCTGCTGAATGTTTTCGGGTTATTGAAGCCAACCTCGTACGCAATTTCTGAAATCGTCATTCCCGACTGCTCCAGCAGCTGCGCCCCTCTTTTTAACCGGATGCCACGGATAAATTCAAGCGGGCCTTTCCCGGTGAGGGCCACTATTTTTTTGTAGAGTGCCACCCGGCTGATAAACATCTGCCTGCTGAGATCTTCTACCGAGAACGAGGTGTTGCTGATATTCTGTTCAATAATTGCCACGGCCTGGGTCATGAACTGTTCCTCCATCGGGGTTACGGTAAGGAGGCTCGGATTCATTTCCAGCTTTTTGTTGAACTTCTTCTCCAGCAGGTGCTGCTGGTCGAGCAGGTTCCGGATCCTTGATTCAAGTATTTCAAACGTGAAAGGCTTGGTGATGTAGTCGTTCACCCCTTTCTGGTACCCCTCCATCTGCATTTCCTGGTTTCCCATGGCAGTCAGCAGGATGATAGGGATATGGGCGGTCTGGCTATCGGCCTTTACCTTTTGCGCCAGCTGTATGCCGTTGAGCAATGGCATTACCACATCGCTGACAATGATATCGGGTTTCAGCAATTTCACTTTTTCCCATGCGTCCCTGCCGTTCACTGCCTCTATCACCTGGTATTTCGGGTTCAGGTTATCCTTCAGGTAAAAACGGAAGTCCTCATTGTCATCAACCAGCAGTACCGATTGTTTCTTGGGTGAACTTTCCCCGGCAGGCGTGGCGGGCAGGCTTCCCGGTTCACCGTTCCCGCTGAACTCACGCACAGGCAGGGTCACAGTAAAGACGGAACCTTTCCCCGGTTCACTTTGCACATTAATGGTCCCGTTATGCATCCTGACAAATTCACTGGTAATGGCCAGCCCGATCCCGCTGCCCTGGTTTACCACCGAGTCGGGCATATCATTCTGGAAGAATCGTTCAAACACCCGCTCGTGTTTATCGGCCGGGATTCCAATCCCGGTATCCCCCACTTCAATGGAAAAGGTTTTTTCATCCGCCTGGTTATAGTGGAGGTGTACCCACACCACCCCTGCCTCATGGGTATACTTGTAGGCATTGGACAACAGGTTAAACATGATTTTTTCAATCTTGTCGGCATCAAAATGCAGCACAAGCGACTCTACCCCCGAATGGAAATCGAACGAGATATTTTTCTTCTCGGCAATATCGGAGAAGGAACAACTGATTTCACGGATAAAACTGACGATGTCACCGGCCACCGGGTAAAACCGGAACTGGTGGCTTATGGTGAAGATGGTAGCTCCGGTGCAGCTGCTATGGTTTCAGGCACAGCAGCATTAATACAACAAGCTTTTAAATTGAAGCATGGTGTACTGCCCGCTTCAGCTACTACTAAAGCTATTCTGATCAACAGTGCTAATGATGTTGGTACAGCAGGTATAGACTTTTCATCTGGTTATGGAAACTTAAATACTTATGCAGCTGTTAAAACGGTACAAGAAGGAAGAATATTTGAAAGCACCATTCAATCTAATAAAACCCAATCTGTTAGTATTCAAGTTCCAGTTAATACTAGCAATTTGAAAGTTACATTAGTATGGACCGATCCGGCAGCTGTTGTAAATGCAGCAAAAGCTTTAGTGAATGATCTCAATCTTATTGTTAAATCGCCTGATAACAATCAATGGTTGCCCTGGGTGCTTGACCACAGACCATCATTAGCATCTTTGCAATTACCTGCAGAGCGCAAAACAGATACATTGAATACGGTTGAACTCGTTACTGTAAATAATCCTGCTGCTGGTACCTATACTATTGAAG
>SDZZ01000378.1 GCA_004173255.1 Chitinophagaceae bacterium
GAATACCTGGACTTGTCGGTGGTCGCACTGAAGAAAGAAAATGGCGAGTACATGGACAAGGGCCTGGCCACCATCGCTAAACTGCGTAAGACTTACGAAGGAAAACTGGATGTGCCGGCAGAGATCACTTCCATGCAGCCAACGCTCTGGGATTTTAAAAACGAAGGCATCACCATGTTTGAAACCAGCACATATGCTTACCCGGTTTATAAAATAACTGCTGAAGTGATGAAAGAATCAGCGGGTGACCAGCCACAGTGGATCGCTATCTGGTATCCCTACCATTCATCCGAAAGCGGCAACAAATTGTATGAAATGAACAGGTCAATGATGGACCATCTCAACTACGACTATCTCTACAATTATTTTTTCTATCCGGAAAAAGTACAGGGGGTCGTATACAAGCCAATGGACGAGGAAGGGCTTCAGGCAAGATTGGCGATGTACCGTAACAAGTATAAAAATTATACAACTCCACGCAACAAGGTAACGAAAGACCCAAACGTGCTGATGGACGAGGACTTTACCGCTTTCGGCGATGGCAGTAAGCCAACCGGATGGTATATCCGGTCCACCGGCAAACCGTCCAGTGTAGTCACATTGAAAGGTAAGCCTGGCAAATGGCTGAAAATGGGAGTGAACAATCCTGTTAACCCGATTGATCTTCCGCTGCCATTGCCGGCTAACTTTAAACTGGATTTTGATCTTGCAACAGGCGATGAATATACCGCCCGTTCCGGTGCAAATGTGGTGCTCCAGCTTTCCACCACTAAAATAAATTCCCAGGGTGACGAAGGGCTGAGTGCCGACCCGCAATGGATGGAATTTAAATTTGTCGCGGGACTCGACGAAGCGTGGAAGGCTCAATCCAACTATCGCGGACTGTTAAAAGCAGAGATCCATCGCCCGAAATCAGCAAACAGGGAAAATAATGTGGAAGGAATTTTTTCTGAAACGCCACTGGGTCAGTTTACGGATAAAAAAACAACGGTGCATATCGGCATCCGGATGAAAAACGGGCTCTGTGAAATTTATGTCGATGACAAACTGTTTACCTCCTCCGATAAATTTAAAATGGCTTATGGTAAATCCTGCGTGGAATGCGGTTTGCCGGCTGGTACGCGTTTCAACTCCATAAGATGGACTTCATCAACCGAAGATGGTAATGATGTAGGTTCTTACATCAGCAATATCACGCTGGTGAAAGAATAATCGAAAAAATATAATGGATTACTGCAAACCCCGTCTGATCGCGATGATTACTGCGAACCCGCTCTGAACGCGATGATTATTACGAAGTTTTAAAGTCAAGCTTTCCGCCACGGATGTACAGAATTTCAGATGTCAGTTTGTTGAGCCCCTGTGCCTGCACATGGTTCATTGCTTCGCGGTAAGCAACCTGTTCCTGCGCAGGAAACGTGGGTAGTACCTCGGCCTCATGTTCCTTTATGACCAGCTGGATCTTTGAGGAATACCTTTCCAGTACCTCCTGCCAGAATTGACTGCCGGATGGTTTAATCAGGTATTCGGCCAGCAACTGCGAAACAATATCATTGGTAGCTATCTCAAAAAACGGCACTTTCCGGGTCATGTCAGTTGTTTTCATGATCATCTCACAGATTAACGCTGGTGGATATCAATAAGCGTACCGGCCAGCATTGTGGGAATAAAGGCCGACCTCACCATGGAGATGACCTCGTTGGGCCAGATATGATGACCAATCAGGTCCCCGAGACAATAAACCTGGTCCACCTGCGCGTTGGTCAACTGCTGCATCACTGCTTCCATTGCCGGCAGGTTGGCGTGTACGTCTGAAAATATTCCGATTCGCATAGTTGCATTCCCGTTTTATATAATGTAAAAATTGATACAGGTGTTACCCAATTGCTCCAGCGGGTAGTGTCACTCCCGGAACCTTCGCAGGGTGATAGATATCGCTTGCAAAAAATGCCGGTCGACACAGAAGCAGTACTGATCAATGTTTCCACTGGTTATGTGCAGTGATACACCAAAATCCGTTCCCGGAAAGGAAGAATTTTTATCTGGCGTTGTATGCTGGCATCAAGTTGGTTTTTTCTTCTTCCGGAGATGCCGACCGCCCGTGTGCAAACGCCTGCAGTCAGCATGCGTAAACATTTACCCATAAAAAAGTAACACATGAAAAATGATCTGAAATACACGCTCATAACCGGCGGTACGTCCGGCATCGGGTACGAATTGGCAAGAGTATTTGCATCGAATGGTCACAATCTTATTGTAGTGGCCCGGGATGAGGCGGAGCTGGCCAGGACCAAATCGGAAATTTCTGCTCTGGGTGTCGATGTGGTAACTATCACCAAGGACCTGTTCGAGGCAGACGCAGCGTCTGACCTGCATGCGCAGGTGAGGGATGCAGGCTATGATGTTGAAATCCTGGTCAATAATGCGGGACAAGGGCAGTACGGACTGTTTAAGGATACCGATATCCGTCGCGAGCTGGCCATAGTGCAACTCAATATTTCATCCCTGATTGTGCTCACAAAATTATTCCTGCAGGATATGCTGGAGCGGGGTGAAGGAAAGATCCTCAACCTCTCGTCCATCGCAGGAAAGACGCCAGGCCCATGGCAGTCGGTGTACCATGGAACAAAAGCGTTTGTACAGTCTTTTACCGAAGCCCTGCGCAGGGAAGTAAAGGACCAGAATATTACCGTCACCGCCCTGTTGCCGGGTGCTACCGATACAGACTTTTTCAACAAGGCAGATATGCAGGAGTCAAAGATGGTTCAGGATAAAGACAAACTCTCTGATCCGGCCGATGTGGCAAAAGACGGCTACAATGCATTGATGGCGGGCGATGATATGGTGGTGTCCGGGTTTAAAAATAAGATGACAGTCGCCATGAGCGGAGTAATGCCCGATAGTATGCAAGCGGGGCAGCTCGACAAGCAACAGGAACCCGTCAATCAAACCCACTAGCGATGCCGCAATTATAATTGCTTCCCAAAAGTGGAACACTATGAGATTGCCACCTATACTGGGCTGCACAAACAAGGGGATAAAGGCCGGCCGTTGGCGAAGCAACAGGATATGTGCTATTATCTGCCGCGAAGCCAACTGGTAGCGGCAGCGGCAACTTCGTCCGCTGCTGTCTGATCGGAATCAGTCACGATCTGGTCGGGAATCAATTTTCCGCCATACTGGATTCCAAACCTGTCCGCTTGTTTTCCTGTACAGATAATTAATATCGCGCCATCGGCTAAAGTGAAATCGCCATTGCCCGTGGTTAATCCATAGCTCGGTTGGCCAAATGATTTTGAACCGGGCCGGCCTTTAAAAGCGAGCACAACACTTTCGCCCGAACTGGCCGTCATGCCGTTGAACAACACCGCCACTTTTGCGGAAGGGTGGTATAGCTTATACGGGACGGCACTCCGGGAAACTATTGAGTCTTTACTCCGGACGATGCCGTCCCTATAATCGAGGCTGTCAATGACTACCCCTTTCCGTACGGTGCGTTCAAAGATCCCATTACCCAAAATTGGCCCCAGGCCGAGGATCATCGGGTAGGCGTTACCGCCGGTATTATCACGGGCATCAACAATCCATCCTTTTATTTTTTTGCTGTCCGTTTTGCGAATCACGGACAGGAGGCTGTCAGCATACATCTTTTCCAGTTCACTGCTGAGCGCCATGCACTTTGGTATTTTCAAATATCCGATATCCTCCCCGATCCTTTTTCCAGAAGGCAGTTCCATCTTTTCATCCTGCTTCCTCGTCATAAATTTTGCCTGCCCGGCGGTATAAAAATGACTGTGCCCGTCTTCCAATGCAGTCAGTACATAACTTACCGAGGCGTAACAATCAGATGGTTGTCTGGCATTGGCGGCAAGCAGCCTTGCGTAATCAAGGATTGCGGGAAAATCCACCGAATCTTTGTACAGGGCATTCCGTTCAATAATATTCAGGGCGGTATCAAGATACACCCTTGCTACAGTTGATTGTTCAACCTGCATGGTCGTCCCCTTTTGCAGTTGCAGGCTGTCAAATGAAGCAGTGCCATGACCTTTGATCCAGCAAAACACAGCGAGCGAATCAACTTTATAGTTAGCCAGGAAATCAATGGTAACGGTATTCCACTCCCCATCGCCGGTTAGTGTCTGTTCAAAAAAGCCCACACTTTTTGTTCCGTTCAGCATTCGCACAGCGATGCCGGCACTGCCTTCCGCCGTATCGGAAATTTTTACCCTCGCGGTTAATTTCAAATATGCCAGTGTGTCGGCCGTTTTATAAGGTACCCGTTGACCCAGTTGCGCCCAGACACCGCTACCTGTATTTACCAGTTGTGCAACATAACCTGCGCCGGTGTATGTCTTTACTGAGGCAGTGAATCCGGCATCGGTTGCATGGGCAGCGGGGGCCGACTTGGAGAATTTCCACCCCGACAGGTCGCCCGTTTCAAAGGACGCATTCACGATCGATTGGGAATATAC
>SDZZ01000379.1 GCA_004173255.1 Chitinophagaceae bacterium
AAAAAGACGGTATTGCTCGCCATCCTTTCCCTCTTCTTTGTTTCCATTGCCAATGCCCAGGTCAACGGAACCATTACCGATGATTCAGGCAAACCGCTTGATGGTGCAACGGTTGAGTTAAAAAGTACGGAGCACCGTACCACGTCCGACAAGGAAGGACGCTGGACACTCAACACTCCGGTCAGCTCAAATGCTATCCTCGTCTTCACCTTTACCGGTTACGCGCCGCAGGAAATTCCGTTTACCGGAAAAAAGGTGATCGACGTGCAGCTTAACCACTCGGAGCAGCAACTGAATGAAGTGGTCGTAACAGCATTGGGAATCCGCCGGGAAGAAAAGTCGCTGGGTTATGCAGCGCAGACCGTGAAAGAAGGTGCGCTGAAAGACGCAAAAACCAATAACTGGGCCAATGCCTTGTCAGGCAAGGTGGCCGGGTTAACCGTGCAGGGCACAGGAGCCGGTCCCATGGCCTCTTCGCGCATCACGCTCCGCGGCGAATCGTCCCTCAACCTCGATAACAACCAGGCATTGATTGTGGTGGATGGCGTACCGGTCAGCAGCAAGATCACCGGTACCGGATTTAACTCGCACCTGAGTGCCGACAGCCCGGTCGATTATGGATCGGATGTATCGGATCTCAACCCGGACGATATTGAAAAAGTAACCGTGCTGAAAGGCCCCGGAGCAACGGCCCTTTATGGATCACGGGCGGCCGGAGGTGCCATTATCATCACTACAAAATCCGGCAAAAAAACAAAAGGCCTCGGCATCACTTATAATCTCAACGCATCGGTAGATGAAGTGAACCGTTACCCTGACTACCAGTTTGAATACGGCGAAGGCCGTTCAACCGCAGGTTATTCCTATCTCGACAGTCCCGACGGCCCCAATACTTCGACCACTGTTGCAGCAGGACGTGCATGGGGTCCGAAATTTATGGGACAGATGTACTATCAGTATAACCCGAACTCACCCGATGGTAAACCAACTGAACGCACACTATGGGTGGCAGACAAGGATTATATTTCCGGGTTCTTCCAGCGCGGTCACACCATTTCCAACAGTGTATCCATTGAAGGTGGCAATGAACGCGGAGGGGCACGCCTGTCACTCACCCATATGAAAAACGAATGGATCATTCCCAACACCGGTTTTGAACGGATCAATGCGGCATTGTCTGTTAACCAGAAAGTGACAGACCGCTTCCGGATCAGCGGCAAGGTGAACTATACCAATAAGAAGAGTGATAACCTGCCTAATGCGGGTTACAATAACCAGTCGCTCATGTATTTCCTGATCCTGGGGACCACGCCGAACGTCCGTCCCGAATGGTTTAAGCCTTACTGGGAGCCTGGACTGGTCAATATCAAACAACGCAGCCCATTCAACCCCACACCTGATAACCCTTACCTCGGCATGTACGAAATGCTGAACAAGATGAACAAACATGGGGTAATCGGAACCGTATCGGCAAACTATAGTTTTACGGACAAACTGGAATTGATGGTGCGATCGGGTGTTGACATGTCGTTCGAATACCGCTCGCAGCAGCGTCCCTTCAGCATGACCAAGTACCCGCGTGGTATGTTCCGCGAACAGAATGTATTCAACTATGAAATAAACAGCGATGCCTTACTGACGTGGAATGACCGTATCTCGGATAAAATAAAATACTCCGTATCGGGTGGGGCCAACGCCATGAGGCAAACCTATGATTTTGCCGGCTTGTATGCCGATCAGCTGGCGCAGCCGGGGATTTACCAGATTTCCAACAGCCTTGACCAGGCAGTAGCCGATCCACAGAAATCTAAAAAAGCGATCAACAGCCTGTATGCATCGGGACAGGTATCGTACAATGAAAGTATTTTCCTTGATGTGACCGGCCGCAACGACTGGTCGAGTACACTTCCCTATGCAAACAACTCGTTTTTTTATCCGTCAGTCAGCACCAGCTTCCTCGTAAGCGAACTGGCACACCTGCCTTCCTTTATCAGTTTTGCCAAAGTGCGTTTGTCATGGGCGCAGGTCGGAAATGATACCAGGCCCTACCAGACCGACAAATACTATGATCGTATTTATGGAAACAGTTTCACCAACTCCAGCACGTTATTCAACTCCGAACTGAAACCGGAAATCACCTCCAGCTATGAAGCGGGACTTGACCTCCGCCTGTTCAAAAACAGGTTGAATTTCGATTTTGCTATTTATGATAACCGTAGCCGCAACCAGATCCTGGCCATCCCGCTCGACCCCGTGTCGGGTTATTCCAACGCCCTGGTGAATGCAGGGCTGATCAACAGCAAGGGTGTTGAAGTGGCCATCACCGGCAAACCAATCGTGACCAAAAACTTTAGCTGGAGCACCACCCTCACCTGGAGCCGCAACCGTAGCTATGTGAAGGAACTGGCACCTGGCATCACCACACAAACTATCTACGCACACAATACCAACGTGAGTATCGAGGCAAGGGTTGGCGGACGAATGGGGGACATGTACGGACGTGGCTTCCAGCGCAGCCCCGACGGACAGATCATTTACACCTCGACCGGATTACCAGCACCACTTGACCCCACTGTAAAAAAATGGGGGAACGCATTTGCTGACTGGAAAGCGGGTCTGTACAACGAATTCACTATTAAAAATGTACGGGTCAGCTTCCTGCTCGACGGGCAATATGGCGGTGCTATCTTTTCACAGACCAGCCACAAGAATAATACGCTGGGTAAAACAAAAGTCACCCTTCCCGGCCGTGACAACGGTATAGTAGGTGATGGTGTGGTCTGGAATGCGGCCACCCAGAAATATGAGCAGAATGCCGTGAATGTGAGTGCTGCTTCGTACTACGATAACTACTACCAGATCGCCAATGCAGAAGTCAACATCTATGATGCGTCTTTCCTGAAACTGCGTGAAGCAAGGGTTGAGTTTAACCTGCCAAAGCGGTTCCTTTCAAAATTGAAAATTGAACAAACCAGTGTGGCAGTCTATGGCCGTGACCTGTTCAATATTACTGACTTTCCCGGATTTGACCCCGAGGGTGGTAACCTCAACAACGGCACACTGACGCCGGGTGTTGAGCTGGCACAGTTCCCGAGTACACGCACCATGGGTATTAACCTGACTTTTAAATTTTAAACAACATGAAAATTATCAATCAATACAAAACCGGTAAACCGGCAGTCATCCTGATGGGAATAGTGCTGGCACTTACTGCCTGTACCAAAAATTTCAGGGAGCTCAACACCGATCCCAACCGGCCAAAAGAAATTACACCCGGTGTAATGCTTGGACAGATGCAATACCGTATCATCAATACCAACGTGAATACCGCACGTGATTTCACCCACCAGCTGATGCAGGTGGATGCACCGAGATCGAGTACGAGCGGGGGCGGACTGCACCGTTATGTTTTGAATCCCGGACAAGCCGTGTGGAGCAACTATTACACCTACCTCACGGACGTGGAAGAGATCTATTCGCTTTCCGCCAAACTCAATGAGCCAAACTATCGCGCCATTGCCCTGGTATACAAAAGCTGGGCGTATTCGATCCTGACCGACCTGTATGGTGACATCCCTTACTCCCAGGCGATACACGCGGTGGACGGTGTGCTGCAGGTGCCGTTCGACAAACAAAAGGAGGTTTACACAAGCCTGCTGGCAAATCTTGATTCGGCCAACCTGTTATTTGACCAGACCAGGGCCCTGACCTATGGGGGCGACCTGGTTTATTCCGCCAACGCGGTAACCGGTGGCGTGAACCCCGGTATCGTTAAGTGGAGGAAGTTTGCCAACTCGTTAAAGATGCGCATGCTGCTCCGTTTATGGAAAAAGAATGGTGAGATCAATGTGTCGGAACAACTGACCGCCATGCTGGCGGATCCGGCAAAGTACCCGGTATTTACTTCCAATGCAGATGAAGCCATCTTCCGTTACCCGGGAACGTTTCCCTACTTCAATCCCTTTTATAACGCCCGCCAGGTAGACTGGCGTGATGGTAACTACGTAACCAATTTCTTTATCGGTAAAATGAATGCCGATGAAGATCCACGCCGCGCCATCTGGTGGATCCCGGTAGGCGGCGTTTACAAAGGAATCGAAAGCGGATACCCGACTACCACGGAATATCCGGTAGGAGCCAACTCGAGCTATACCGATGCACTAAAAACTTTACCACAGCTTGGCATTATGATGACTTATTCGGAGTTGCAGTCCATCAAGGCCGAACTGGCACTTCGCGGTTTTAATACGGGACTGACTGCCAAACAGCACTATGATGCGTCCATCACTGCCTCTATGGTGCAGTGGGGTGTTACCATGCCTGCTGATTACCTCGCAAAACCCGGAGTGGTCTTTGATGCCTCTGGCACATTTGACCAGCAACTGGAGCAGGTGATGCTGCAGAAGTATTACGCTTACTTTTTTGTCGATTACCAGTCGTGGTTTGAAAAACGCCGCACCGGTTATCCTG
>SDZZ01000380.1 GCA_004173255.1 Chitinophagaceae bacterium
CTATCAGAGTTTCGAAAACATATAATTAATGTAAAGCGGCTTTCCTTCGAACGTCACTTCCGACTGCAGTTGCATCATGTTATCATCGGCGGAAATAATTTTAAAGCGATAACCTTCTTCTACATTTTTTGGTTTAACGCCACCGGTAATCCGTTTAAATTGGAAAATGGTGCTGCTGGCTTCCTGCCGGGTGGACCACACGATGCTTCTTTCACCCACCATACATCCGGCCGCAGAGGAGTTAATGGTATAGGTTCCGTTACCGTTGTTCGGAAACTTCCAGGTGCTTCCTGTCAGGCAGGCATCAGTACCTTCATCGAGCAACGTAATCTTTACTTTTTCACCGGCGGCCAGTCCGTCATAGGTGATAGTGTTCAATGTCCAGTTGCCCTTTATGTCTTTCCGTTCGCCGGTCACCACATTTTTTGAGCCCCCGCAGGAGGCGATCATCAGTGAGGCGGCGAGAACAGGAGTCAGTAACTTGAGTCGTTTAAACATAATTGTGTGATTTAATAGTGCAATAATAACCTATATGGAAAAAAGTATGCCCGTTTTCCTCCAGGGGGAAAACGGGCATATAATATAATACTGCTGTGTTATTTACCGGTTCCTGACGATGCAGTTTCGGTATTCAGCAAAAGATATACAGACTCGGCCAGGATGTCGAATTTCCTGTTCAGGAAAATGGCCATCTTGTCGGCAGGAAGGTGAAGCTCATATTTTCCGTTCAATGAAATCTGTTTGTCAAATTGTGGATTGATCCGGTTGAATTCGGCCAGTTCCATGGCGATATGACGTACCAGTACACCCGAATTATAACGACCCGAAATATTTTCCGTTTTTGCTGTAGTCGACAGCAGGGTTTCCGACCTGGTGGTGTACTCCAATGCCTCTGATTTTGTCAGGGTGGTAATACCACCGGTACCTTCGAGCATATAATGGGTCGCAATAAATTTCTTTACATGGTTCCTCGACTCCAGTGGCAGGTAATTCTGCAATGTCCAGAAATCTCGGCTGCCGCTGCGGCGGATGGCCGAGTTCACGGTGCCCGGGCCGCTGTTGTAGGCGGCAATTACCAGTAACCAGTCGCCATACAGGTTGAACAGGTTATTCAGGTATTTTGAAGCGGCATGCGTGCTTTTGGCAAGGTCCCTTCTTTCATCGATTTTGCGACCCACCTTCAGGCCCATGTTGCGGGCGGTGGTTGGCATAAACTGCCAGGGTCCAACGGCGCCTGCCCAGGAGCGTGCACCGGATTTGAGGTTGGATTCAATAACGGCCAGGTATTTCAGTTCCTTTGGCAGGTTGTGCGATTCGAGAATACCGTCCATCATGTCGAAATAGGGACGGCCCCAGTCTTTCAGTTCATCCATTGATTTCTGGAAGCGTTCCATATAGTCTTCCACAAAAGTAATGGCCATTGGATTCAGCTCCATCGTTCCGGTTACAGAGGAGGAACTTGCTACAAAAAGGTCTTTAAAACCTTCTTTTGGATCGGCTGGAATGGTTACCGCCAGTGACGGCTTCAGCGAGTCCACCTTTAGCAGGAGGTCGGAAGTGTCAGATTTGAAAGAATTGGTGGGGGCTGCAACAAGTTCGCTTTGGGTGAAAAGCAAAGCCACTGATAGTACCCAGATTGTTTTGAACATCTCTACGAATTTAGATTATCCCGCCCGGCGGGGAGACACACTAGACCATTCACTCGGGTTCGGCAGGGAGGTTATTGAATCTGCTGGCTGTTCAGTAGATCTTGGGACACGGTCAGCAAAGATAACTCACAAAACTGGTTTGCCATAACCTGGAGTCCGAACGGTAAGCCATTACTATGCCGGAAAAGGGGGATAGAAATGGCCGGAATGCCGGCTAAATTCGCAGTAACTGTATAAATATCAGCGAGATACATCGCAATGGGATCTTCCATCTTCTCGCCCAGGCGGAATGCCGTGGATGGGGTGGTGGGGATCACTATGAAGTCATACTCCTTGAAAATCAGCTGAATCTGATTGTATAATAATTTCCTAACTTTTTGGGCGCGGGTGAAATAGGCATCGTAGTAGCCCGAGCTCAGGACAAAGGTGCCAAGCATGATCCGCCGTTTCACTTCCAGACCGAAGCCTTCGGAGCGTGAGCGCTTGTACAGGTCGGTCAGGTCTTCCGGATTGCCAGGTACCCGGTAGCCGTATTTAATGCCATCGAACCGCGATAGGTTGGACGATGCTTCGGCTGTGGTCAGCACATAGTAGGCGGGTACAATATGATCGATCAGGTCAAAAGCAACCGGTTCCACCAAATGGCCATTCTGCCTGAGCAGTTCAAGCGAACTGTTTACGGCCGTGCGGATTTCCGGGTCCAGACTCGGGTGGTTGACTGCCGTATCGAGATAGGCGATGCGGTATTTTTTTGAGGGGGCCGGTAAGCTGTACTGCGGAACGGGTTCGGATGAAACGGTGCTGTCGAACTCATCATGCCCTGCTATCACTTCCAGGGTGAGGCCAACATCCGCGATCCGGGTTCCGAAGATGCCGATGGAGTCGAACGAAGAGGCATAGGCAATGAGTCCATAGCGGGATACGCGGCCATAGGTTGGTTTCAACCCGATGATGCCGCAAAGGTCGGCCGGCTGCCGCACCGATCCTCCAGTATCGCTGCCGAGGGACACCATACAAAGACCCGCCTGGACGGCAACAGCCGAACCGCCCGATGAACCGCCGGGTATGCGCGTTTCATCGATAGCATTCAGTACCGGTCCGTAAGCGGAGTTTTCGTTGGTTGAACCCATAGCGAACTCGTCGCAGTTGAGATTGCCAATAATTATAGCCTCCTCATCGAGTAAGCGTTGAACCGCGGTGGCTGAATAAACAGAAATAAATTCGGGAAGGATCTTCGACGAAGCCGAGATCCGGTGGTCTTTGTAGCAGATGACATCCTTGATGCCAATGACCACACCATGGAGTTTGCCCATGGTTTTGCCTGACGATCTTTTATCGTCCAGGTCCCTGGCTGTTGCCAGGGCCTCGGACGTATAAACTTCAATAAATGCGTTGAGGTGTTTGTTTGATCCGATGCGGTCGAGGTAGTGCTGGACTGCCTGCACACAACTGCCTTCTTCCTTCAGCCAGGAATGATATCGGTCAATGGAAGAAAACTCAAACAAAAGAAATTATTCTTTTCAGGTAAATAAAAAGCCGGAACAGAATAAGCTTACGCTACCGGTGGATTTTTGATCTCGGCTGCGTTCTCCTCGATTTCTTTCTTCACATTGGTTTTAGCATCGTTGAATTCGCGAACGCCCTTACCAAGTCCACGCATCAGTTCAGGGATCTTGCGACCTCCGAATAACAGCAACACAATGACCAGGATGATGATGATCTCATTCGTTCCCAGTGCACCTAATAAATTCGTTTGTATCATAATTTGGAAATTAGACTGTAAAGATAATCAGTATCGTCAAAATATACGAATAATGATCCGGCTTGGATGGGTACAAAGAAAAAGCCCGTTCAACGGGGAAGCTGAACGGGCTTTTATATAGTAAATAAATTTACTGAAAGGCTTATTTTGCTGCGCTCTTGGTAGCCTGTTTCTTTTCACGGATACGTGCGCTTTTACCGCTACGTTTACGCTGGTAGAACAGCTTGGCACGACGAACATCACCGGACTTGTTCACGACGATAGAATCAATGTTCGGGGAATAGTAAGGGAATACCCTTTCCACACCAACACCGTCAGAGATCTTACGTACAGTGAAGCTGGCGGTGAAGCCATTGCCCTGTGTCTTGATCACGTCACCTTTAAAAGACTGGATCCTTTCCTTGTTACCCTCGATGATCTTGTAATTAACGGTAACATTATCACCCGGTTTGAAAGCAGGAAACTCTTTTTTGGTGCTCAACTGCTCGTGTACAAAAGCTATAGCGTTCATGATGCTGATTTTTAAATGCCGTAAAATTCGGACGGCAAAGGTAAGGGAAAAGGACTTACTTCAAAACATTTAACCGGATATTTCCTGACTTTATTTCTCCAAAACCCCGCCCGGGGCGACCATCAGCCCGGCAGGGGCCTGAAAGCCTTACTGCTGGTGCTTCCCATGGGTAATAACCCAGGTTGTCGGAAAATGTGAGGTACTGGTTACCGGCACCGGGTTCAACAACTTTTAACGGGCAACGCTCACGGTTCTTTTTTCCCGGATTACGGTCACCTTGATCTGGCCCGGGAAAGTCATTTCAGTCTGGATCTTCATGGCAATCTCGAATGACAGTTTTTCCGAATCGCCGTCCGACACCTTATCTGCTTCCACAATTACGCGCAGTTCGCGGCCGGCCTGGATGGCATAAGCCTTTTCCACTCCCGGGTAAGTCATGGCCAGGTTTTCGAGGTCTTTGATCCGCTGGATGTATTGCTGCATGATCTCGCGGCGGGCTCCGGGTCTTGCGCCGCTGATAGCGTCACAGGCCTGTACGATCGGGG
>SDZZ01000036.1 GCA_004173255.1 Chitinophagaceae bacterium
GATAAAATGTTCGGCACGTTTGCCAGGGAAGACAAAAACATTGAGATTGTGTACGGCCTCACCAAACCCCTCAACAGTCACAGTTTCCTGTGGCAGCATTTCCATTTCCCCCTGGAAATCTGGATGAATTTCAGGCATGCCAGGGGTTTCCGGGCAAAATGGAAGGTGTTGTCCGGCAAACCGGATGACCTGGACCCCCGGTTCAGGTCGGTACTTGAACGCCGGCTGCTGAATGTGCAGCCGGTGAAGCATTCCACCGAAACCATCCGGCAGTATGTAACAGCCCAGACTATTTTCTCCATGTGCCTGCTGTTTGTGGTCGTCACGTTCCATATGTGGTTCCCTCCTGCCCAGCTGGTTTTATGGTCGGCATTTATACTGGTCAGCCTGGTCAACAGCGGCGCCATACTGGACCAGCGGCGATGGATTTTTTACCTCGAATACACCCGCCTGATCCTGGTCATGTGCTCGGTTTTGCTGGTTTATCCAAATGGCTGGACCACGCTCGGCATACTCGTTGCAACTGCCTGCCTTTTAGCGTATTTCAAAAGGTTCCGGAGATATTATTTCCGGATTTTATATCAGGGCTAGAAAACCGTTAAAACCCGCGTTAACCGGGCATTTAACTGCAGATGACATTATCTTTGTGATAATATGCGAAGCGCCTGTTCTGCGGGAATGGATTATTTGCAGCAAAACGACTATTTTAGCAAAAATTAACAGCACCGGCCCAAATGAGTTACGAGATTAAAGAGTTTGATAAATTCAGGTATATCGAAGAAGGCGAGGGTGAACCGCTGATACTTCTCCATGGCCTGTTCGGTGCATTGAGTAACTTCGGCGGCCTCATCGATTACTTCAGGCAGTACAATAAGGTGGTAGTGCCAATTCTTCCTTTGCTGGATATGGACCTGTTGTCGACTTCCGTTGGCGGCCTTGCCAAATTCGTCAATAAATTCGTTGAAGCCAAAGGATACCAGAACGCACACCTGCTGGGCAACTCGCTCGGTGGTCATGTGGGCATGGTTTACCTGCTCAAAAATAAGCCCCCGCAGATAAAGTCACTGATCCTGACAGGAAGTTCGGGTCTGTTTGAAAACGGGATGGGCGATTCCTATCCAAAACGCGGGGACTACGAATACATCCGCAAAAAGACCGAACTTACATTTTATGACCCTGCTATGGCATCCAAGGAACTGGTGGATGACGTATTTGCTATAACCAATAACCGGCTGAAGGTTATTAAGATCATCGCACTGGCCAAAAGCGCTATCCGCAACAACCTGGGCGAAGAACTGAAGGAAATTACCCTTCCGACATTACTGATCTGGGGCAACAACGATACGATTACACCGCCGTTTGTAGCAAGGGAGTTCAATAAGCTGATACCCAACAGCGAACTACACTTTATTGACAAATGCGGTCATGCCCCGATGATGGAAGTGCCGGACGAGTTCAATGCGATCCTTCATAAATTTTTGAAAAAACTCAACGAGCCTGCAACAGTTGCGTGAGCATCCGGGTCTAGTTGAAAAAGGAGCAGTTACATGTTAACCCGGGAATTACCATCTCAGACCCTTCCATATCTACGCTTTAATGATAAAGTGTACCAGGCACTGCAGCTGATGGGTGATCACCATGTGACACACCTGCCGGTTACAGATGATGAAAAATATGTAGGTATCCTCAGTGAGGATGACCTGCTGCAGGCCCTTGATGATGATGCATCGATTGAATCGCTGCAGCCACATTTCGGGAATGTATCGGTAAAGGAAGGGGAGCACTTCCTGAAGGCCGTGCAACTGGCGGCGGAAAACGCGCTCAGCGTGGTTCCCGTGGTCAATGACGAGAATGAACTGACCGGCACCGTTGTTTACAATGACCTGCTCAAACATGCTTCAGCGTTTATGAGCCTCAAGGAGCCTGGCGGCCTGATTGTCCTGGAAATGGATAGTAACCAGTACTCGTTCAACGAGATAAGCAAGCTGGTTGAACTCAATGAGGCGCAGATCACACAGCTTAATACCTCCAATGATGCGGAAACAGGCCTGATGCAGGTCACCATCCGTATTAATAAGCCTGAAGTATCCGATATAGTCGCTACCTTTCAACGCTATGAGTATAACGTGAAATACTATTTTGGGGAAGAGCTCTATACTAACGAGCTCCGCAGCAATTTCGATAACCTGATGAATTATCTGAAACTGTAGTCAAAAGAATCCGCGTTTCCATCATTGACCTCCTTTAAAATCCCCTTAATTTCAGGATCGTTGTCACTCAATTATGCAGAGGCTCTGTAAATATTGTCTTTGGCTTTCATTAGCGTTGCTTTGCTGTCATGACCTGGTTGCACAGGAACCTCCCGTTAAGAAAAAAGAACACATTAACGGAGAGCCTGAAGTGTACACCATTGCTCCGGACGACAAACCCTTTGTTGTACGCGATATCGTAATCGAGGGCAACCGTAAAACAAGACCCGAAATCATTACCCGGGAAATTTCCTTTAAACGTGGTGACAAATTATTACTGCAGGATCTTGTAAAGAGATTTGAGTTTGCCCGCCGTCAGCTGATGAACACCACGCTGTTCCATGAAGTGACGGTGGCACTGAAAAGTTTTGACGGGTATGAAGTGGATGTACTGGTGGTAGTGCGTGAACGCTGGTATATTTTTCCGGTGCCGTATTTTAAGCCGGTCGACCGGAACCTTAACCAGTGGCTGTTTGAGCAGAATGCAAGTCTTTCCAGGGTCAACTACGGTGCAAAGGTGTTGTGGAACAACTTCAGCGGCCGCAACGACCGGATCCGGTTCTGGGCCATCGGCGGTTACACCAAACAACTGCAGTTCAGTTACGACCGCAAATACATTGACCGGAAAATGAAATGGGGCGCCGGTATAAGTTTCTCCATGGGTAACAACAAGGAAGTGAACTATAACACGATCGGCGACAAACAGGTTTTCCTGAAAAATGACGGCAATAACCTGCGCAATTTTACCACTGCATCGGTGCAGTTGTCGTACCGCAAAGCCATTAAAACGATTCACCGTTTTGGTTTTGGTTATACCTGGGAACGGCTGGCAGATACAGTGATCAAGCAGAATCCGGATTATCTTAATGGCACGGGCAACACGGTGCAGTTTCCGGAGTTCACTTACCAGATGACGTATCTCAACCTCGATTACAATCCTTATCCGACCAGGGGGTATGCGGTGGATTTCCTGCTCAGCAAGCGCGGTATCAATAAAGCCATGAACTCCCTGCAGGCATCGGTACAGGCATCGGGCAACTGGCCCATCAGCAAAAAAAGCTTTGTCAGCCTCAATGCTTTTGGCTCGGTCAAGGTCCCGTTTTCCCAGCCATATTACAACCGGCGCCTTCTCGGTTACGGCGATGTATTTATGCAGGGATATGAATACTATGTGGTCGACGGTGTGGCCGGCGGTTACCTCAAAGGGTCTGTGACGCGCAAAATGCTGAGTTTCGCATTCAACATACCTGGTACCAAAAAGATAGCCCCACAGCGGATCCCGATAAATATCTATGGCAGGGTGTATGGAAATGCGGGTTATATTTATAATCCGGACCAGGGCGAAAATTTTCTCGCCAATAAAATGCTTTACTCCACCGGTATCGGATTGGATATCACAAGTATCTATGACTTTACGCTGAAGATAGAGTGGTCTTTTAACCAGTTAGGACAAAACGGAATATTTTTGCATCGCAAAACCATGTTCTGACCGGTTGGTAAAACACCGGGGCACAGGTCCCCAGGGCTGGTAAACTCAAAACAAATGAAAGCAGCGATCTATAGCCGGGTCATGGATGAAAGCCAGCAGGCCAATGTGCAGCTGTTCTTCGACGAACTATACCGTCAGAAGATCGAGCCCGTGGTGTTCCTGCCTTTTCTTGAACAGATCCGTCATTTTATAAACCTTCCCGGCGACATTGCCACGTTTTCACTGGCCGAACACCTGACGCCGGAGTTCGAATATATTTTCAGTCTTGGAGGCGATGGCACCATGCTCGATACGGTGACCCTGGTGCGTGATAAAAAGATCGCCATCATGGGCATCAATTTTGGCCGGCTTGGTTTCCTGGCGGGCATCGGGCAGGAGGAAGTGCGCGAGGCAGTACAGGCTATTGCCAGGAGCACCTATGTGGTGGACAAGCGGACGCTTATCCATCTCGATGCGGATTTTCCCATGTTTGGCAATATACCTTATGCATTGAACGAGTTTGCGATCCATAAACGCGATACGGCATCGATGATCAAGGTGCACACCTATCTCAACGGGGAGTTTCTCAATACTTACTGGGCCGATGGTGTAATAGTGGCCACCCCAACGGGTTCTACCGGTTACTCGCTCAGTTGCGGCGGACCCATCGTGTTTCCCGAGGCGGGCAGCTTTGTGATCACACCCGTGGCCCCTCACAACCTCAACGTGCGGCCGATCATTGTTCCGGACGACAATATCATTTCCTTCGAAGTGGAAAGCCGGTCGGAGAATATTATCTGTGCCCTGGACTCGCGCAGGGAAATTGTGGGCAAGAACGTATCACTGGCGGTGAAGAAGGAAGACTTCCGCGTAAGCCTGCTGCGGCTGAGTGAGAACAGTTTTTTGCAGACCCTGCAGAATAAACTTACCTGGGGGCTCGACAAGCGAAATTAAATCCGCACCTGCAATAAGAAATTCCCTATTTTCCCGTTTAAACCCTGAACGTTCATTTTATTGTATATGATGAAGAAGATTTTTGCAGTAGCCCTGCTATGCGCAGGATTTATTTCTCCCGGTAAAGTGAATGCCCAGAATGAGATTGTGCAGGAGGGGGAATTCGGGGTCGGTCTTGGCGCCGGCCATTATTTCGGCGATCTCAACACCACTGCATCACTCAACCGCCCCAAGATGGCGGCTACCATTTTTTTCCGGAAAAATTTCAGCAACTACATTGCCGCCCGTCTCGGCGCCAGCTTTGCCCGCCTTGGCTATTCGGATATCTACAACACGCATAACGAATACATGCAGCGTCGTAACCTGAGCTTCAACAGCAACGTCTGGGAAATTTCGCTGCAGGGTGACTTTAACTTTTTCAAATTCATGCCGGGTGAGCCGCAGTATAATTTTACACCATATGTAACCATTGGTGTGGGCGCATTCAGTTATGATCCTTATACCTACCTGGGCGGTGAAAAAATATTCCTCCGCCAGCTCGGCACCGAAGGCCAGGGTACGGCCCTGTATCCGGACCGCAAGCAATACAGCGCCATGGCTATCAGCCTGCCTGTGGGTGTGGGTATCAAATACGCGATCAACGAGCGTTTCAATATCGGTTTTGAGATCCTGCACCGGTTTACCAACACCGATTACCTCGACGATGTAAGCAAAACCTTTGTGGATCTGGCGGCATTTCCGCTGAATCCGGACAATACACCGTCGCAGGCCGCACTCCTGAGTGACCGGTCATATGAACTGGGCGAACCGATTGGTGTGGCAGGCCGCCAGCGCGGAAACAGCCGCCAGAAGGACCAGTTTGTAACGGCGATGATCCATTTTACCTTCAACCTGCAGTCGTACCGTTGTCCGACCGCCAACTAGCCCCGGCTTTTTATTCAGAAATTGGCGCGGATGAGCCTAAATCAGATACCTTTGCCCCCCTGTATCCCAGCGGTCCAGGATAAAAGTATGTCTGCCTTACTCGAAAAAATAGATAAGTCATTTTTACCCAGGCACATTGCCATCATAATGGATGGCAACGGAAGATGGGCAAAGGAACAGGGCGAAGACCGGTTGTTCGGCCACTACCATGGCGTGGAAAGCGTGCGCAACATTGTGGAAGGCTGCGCTGAACTGGGTGTCGGTTACCTTACGCTTTACGCCTTTTCAACAGAAAACTGGGAACGCCCGAAAGACGAAGTGATCGGGCTGATGGAGCTGCTGGTGAGCACCATCCGCAAGGAAGTGGAAACCCTCCATAAAAACAATATCAGGTTGCATGTGATCGGCGACCTGGGAATGCTGCCGGATTACGCCCGCCAGGAACTGGACGAGGCAATGGAGTTTACCAGCAACAATACGGGGCTGCGGCTGATCATGGCGCTCAGTTACAGCGGACGCTGGGAACTGCTGAATGCGGTAAAAGGTATTGCCAGGGAAGTAAAGGAAGGCAGCCTGCAACCGGATGCCATTGACCAGGACGTGTTCCAGCGCCATCTCTGTACCAGTGGTTTTCCTGATCCCGAACTGATGATCCGCACCAGCGGCGAGTTCCGGATCAGTAATTTCCTGCTGTACCAGCTGGCCTACGCCGAGCTTTATTTTACACCAGTGCGCTGGCCCGATTTCCGGAAAGAGAACCTGTATGAAGCCATCGTCGACTTCCAGTCGAGGGAACGGCGGTTCGGTAAAACCGGGGAACAACTGGCCAGTGAAAAGGAACCGGAAGTATAGTATAAAAGTAGCCGGAAGTGCCGTCAGATAAGGCCCTGCGACCGAACAACAGCCTGCCGTTTTAACAAACACTTTCGATATTTACTGTTAATTTGCCGCCGCAACAGTTTTGGATCTTCATTTAAAATACAGGTACCAGACTAATTGTAGCTTATTTCAGACTGACTTGAACAATCAACCATGCAACGACTCTCACTTCGTATCAGTGTTCTTTTGATAATGATGGTTGCCTCCGTATCGCAGATACAGGCACAGGAAGATACCAGCAAACCGAGCTCGCTTGATCCAAGGCTGCTGGAGTGGGAAGAGGCCCGCATTCCGCGCGAGTATACGATTGCGGACATTTCAATCACCGGCATCCGTCACCTCGATACTACCATCGTACTTTCCCTTTCGGGCCTGCAAACGGGCGACAAGTTCAACCACCCGGGCAGCGACATCTTTGCCAAGGCTATCAACAATCTCTGGCGCCAAAAGTTTTTCTCCTCTGTTGAGATCTTCATCACCCGCATTGTGGATGACCGCGTCAGCATCGAGATTGCCGTGCAGGAACGGCCGCGACTGGGCAGTTTTAAATTCGTCGGCATCAAAAAAACAGATGCGGAAGAATTGCAGGGAAAAATCGGGCTGGCCAAACAAACCATCATCACGGAGAATATGCGGAGGAATATCCGCGAGGTGACCACCAAATTCTACCAGGATAAGGGCTACCAGAACATCAAGATTGCCATCGACGAAAAGCCGGACCCTACGTACGCCAATTCCAACTCACTGACCATTTATGTGGATAAGGGACGGAAGGTGCGTATTGACGAGGTAAATTTTTATGGCAACGAAACCGTCGATGCACTGCGCCTCAAGAAACAGATGAAGGGCACCAAGGAAATGAGCAAGTTTACGCTCTATCCTTCCAAGTATGTAAGTACTTACGGTACCAACCCGCGGCCATCGTTCCGCGAATACCTGAACGACTGGGGCCCGATGTCGGTGAGCAAAACCAAAAAAGTAATCGATCCTTATTTCCGTTTCAAACTTTTCAGCTCAGCTAAATTCAATCCGACCAAATACACGGAAGACAAGGACAAAGTACTCAACTTCTATAACTCACTCGGCTACCGCGATGCACAGATTGTTGCCGATACACAGGTGATTGATACCGCCAACGCACGCCTCTATGTGGACATCAAAGTAAATGAAGGACGCCGCTATTATTTCGGAAACATCACCTGGAAGGGTAACTCGCGTTATTCCGACTCGGTACTGAACGTCATACTCGGTATCAATAAAGGTGATATTTATAACCTCGATATCCTCAACAAACGCCTGGGTAAGGAACTTTCGCAGGATGGCGGCGATATCAGTGGTTACTATATGGACGAAGGTTATCTCTTCTTCCGGGTGGAGCCGGTCGAAACCGCTGTATATAATGATACCATCGATCACGAGATCAGGATCACTGAAGGCCCGCAGGCGCGGATCAAGACGGTTACCATTTCCGGTAATGAACGCACCAAGGACCACGTGATCCGTCGTGAGCTGAGAACGGTGCCCGGTGAACTTTTCAGCCGTACCGACCTCATCCGTTCACAACGTGAACTGGGTAACCTGCAGTTCTTCAACCAGGAAACAATCAACCCCGGCGTGGTTCCAAATGCCGAGGACGGAACGGTTGACATCAACTGGAAACTGGAAGAAAAATCATCTGACCAGCTGGAACTTTCCGCGGGCTGGGGTGGTGGTATCGGCCTCACCGGTACCCTGGGTGTTACCTTCAACAACTTCTCCATTAAGAATATCTGGAAGAAATCGGCCTGGGATCCGTTGCCAACCGGCGATGGCCAGAAGCTGAGTTTGCGTTTGCAGTCCAACGGCCGCGCCTTCCGCTCTTATAACTTCTCGTTCACCGAGCCATGGCTGGGTGGAAAGAAGCGGAACTCGCTGACGCTTGCTTATAATAACAGTAAGTACTCCAATGCATTTGATCCGTATACCGGTCGTATTGACCGCGCACGTTCGGACACCAACTACCTTAAGGTAAATGGTTTCAGTGTATCACTCGGTAAACAACTGAAGTGGCCCGATGACTATTTCAACCTGGTGTACTCGGTAAACTTCACACAGTATATCCGGAACAACTACGCCATCTTTGAAGGCGTAAGCGGAACGGGTACATCGAACAACCTGAGCTTCAAGATTGCACTGCAGCGTTCATCGGTGTTTGACCCGATTTTCCCAAGGAGTGGTTCGAACCTGCTTGCCAGCGTGCAGTTCACCCCGCCGTATTCGCTGATCAATCCTGATATCGTGGATTCAAAAGACCCGTATAAAAATCCGGAGTACCACAAGTGGCGTTTTAATGCAGAATGGTATGTGCCGCTTGGCCGTCCGATGGGTGCCGACAAGAACCGCCAGTTTGTACTCAAGATGGCTGCGAAGTATGGCTTCATGGGTAAATACAACAAGGACCTCGAGTACTCACCGTTTGAGCGCTTCCAGGTGGGTGATGCGGGCCTGACCAACAACTTTGGCCTGTTGGGTTACGATATCGTGGCGCATCGTGGTTACCCCGTGTACCAGAATTCGGATCCGACCATCAACCCCGACCAGCAGAATGCTTCCAGGTTCTTTACCATCTTTAATAAATACCAACTCGAGTTACGTTACCCGCTTGTAACGAATCCGGGAAGTACCATCTATGGCCTTGCGTTCTTTGAAGCAGCCAATGGCTGGTACGATTTTAAGGACTACAATCCGTTCCGGTTACGTCGCAGTACGGGTCTGGGTATGCGTTTCTTCCTCCCGATGTTCGGATTGCTCGGGTTCGACTATGGTATCGGGCTGGACAGGATCCAGGCCGGCCAGGGCCTGAAAGGCGCATCCCGCTTTACGTTCATGCTCGGGTTTGAACCGGAATAAAATGTATAACCACCGATGGTTCCTGCCCGGAACGATCGCATTTAAAAATTAAACGATATGAAAAAGACATTCCTGATCACGGCGTTTGTACTGGTAGCGGCGATAAGCCTGTCGGCCCAGAAGTATGCAATCATCGATACACGGTATATCCTCGATAAAATGCCGGAGTATGCTGCCGCGCAGAAACAACTGGACCAGGTAGCGGCCGACTGGCAGAAAGATATTGACCTGAAACAAACTGCACTGGACCGCATGTATAAGGATTATGATGCAGAACAGGTTATGCTCAGCGAGGACCTCAAGAAAAAACGCCAGGACCAGTTATTCCTGAAAGAAAAAGAACTGCGTGACCTTCAAAGGCAACGCTTTGGTTTCGAAGGTGATCTGTTCAAAAAAAGACAGGAACTCGTGAAACCCATACAGGACAAGGTGTACAATGCGGTCCAGAAGATTGCAACGCAGCGCACCTATGATTTTGTGCTCGATAAAAGTGAAGGAATTACCATTATATTTGCCGACCCCAAACTCGACAAGAGTGAGGATGTACTGAGGGAGCTCGGGATCAAATAATAAGAAGCAGTATCGTATAACAGGCGGGGGTATACCGGCGAATGGGAACCAGGGGACCGGCATACATGGCCTTTGTTAAAGAAAACCCAACAAGCAACTTATTCAACGGAAACCATCTCTTACACAAACATAAAAACAACCATCCTCGTTAAGGGGGAAAAAGAAAACAAATGCAGATGAAAAAATTGAAAGTATTAGTAGTAGCGGCTTGCCTGGTGCTTGTAGCTAATGAATCACAGGCCCAGACCAAGATCGGCTACATTGATGCTGAAACGGTCCTTTACCTGATGCCTGAGGTAGCAAAAATTGATACGCTGGTCAGCCAGTACCGTACCGACACCGTTGGTAAGGAATTCAATTCCCTGATGTCTACTTACCAGTATAAAGACAGTATTTTTCGCGACACCGCGCATCCACTGCCTCCAGCCGTAAAAGAAGAATACCAGCGTTCACTCGCTGAGCTGACCCAGACACTGCAAAGCTGGCAGCAGATTGCACAGGAAGCGATCCAGAACAAACAGCAGCAACTGCTGGCGCCTGTGATGAAAAAGATCCAGGATGCGATCAATGCGGTAGCTAAAGAAAAAGGCTATACCTATGTTGTATCCCGTGAATCGCTCATTGTGGCCCCTGATGCAGACAACCTGCTTCCTGCCGTAGCAGCAAAACTTAAAATCACATTGCCTCCGCAATTGCAGCCTGGTTATAAACCACCGGTTGGCGGACGTTAATTGTAACAGGTTATAAAAAAAGACCCCGTTCCGACGTTTTGTTGGGACGGGGTTTTTGTTTTGACCCCCTTAACTTTGGTTATGCAAAAGGCAAATCCGATCGGCGTGTTCGATTCCGGTTATGGCGGACTCAGTGTCCTGAAGGAAATCATCGGCAAACTGCCGGGGTACGACTACATATACCTGGGCGATAACGCCCGCGCGCCGTACGGCAACCGTTCGTTCGACACGGTGTACGAGTACACCCTTCAATGTGTCAGGTGGTTTTTTGACCAGGGCTGTTCGCTGGTAATCCTTGCCTGCAACACCGCATCAGCAAAGGCTTTACGTACCATACAGCAACGTGACCTGCCAGGCCTTGGGGCTGAAAAAAGGGTGTTGGGAGTGATCCGGCCCACCACCGAGCTGATCGGCAGCCTTACCGAGACGGGCAGCGTCGGGATACTCGCAACCAACGGAACCGTGGCTTCCAATTCTTATCCGGTGGAGATTGCAAAATTTTATCCAGGGGTGAAAGTTTACCAGGAAGCCTGTCCCATGTGGGTGCCACTGGTCGAAAACGACGAGTATGATAATGCCGGTGCCGATTTTTTTATCCGTAAAAACCTGCATAATATTTTCACG
The DNA here is from genome assembly GCA_004173255.1 of Chitinophagaceae bacterium. Taxonomy (GTDB): domain Bacteria; phylum Bacteroidota; class Bacteroidia; order Chitinophagales; family Chitinophagaceae; genus JBEVJC01. The sequence continues at coordinate 11,289 of SDZZ01000036.1, forward strand.
GTGGGCAAACAGATCGATGTGCTGCTGATGGCCTGTACCCATTACCCGCTGATGAAGGACCGGATCCGCGAGCATGTGCCGGTGCAGGTGCGGTTATTGTCGCAGGGAGAGATTGTTGCGGAAAGTCTCGATGATTACCTGATGCGGCATCCTGAAATGGCGGCACTCTGCAGTAAAAATGGCACGCGCGAATTTTATACCACTGATTCCACGACAGACTTTGACAACCATGCCACCCGGTTTTTCGGCGGGCCCGTAAAGTCGCACCATCTTCAGATCGGCTAAATTTTGATTGTACACCAGTTAGTTATGACAGGCAGTCAAAAGAAATCCGGAAATACACGTGTTCTTCTGACTGCGATCCCTTACCTTCGCCGTCCTTTCACAAACCAGCGGGTGTGGTGACCTGCCGGCCGAATGAAACCAGGTCCGTTCTCCCGGATCACCTTTCAAAAAGTGAAAAAGTAAAAAATTATGAAACGTACATTCCAACCCCACGTTCGCCGTCGTAAAACCGTTCACGGATTCCGTAAACGCATGCAAACTGCTAATGGCCGTAAGGTATTAGCCAGCCGTCGCGCGAAAGGACGTCATAAACTGACGGTTTCTGACGAAAGAAAATTAAAGTAATCCGGTAACCGCGAAAGCGGGCCTGGCGCAGATATTTTGAATAGCTCCTCCTGAAGGAGCTATTTTTGTAGGCAGTAACCGGCAGGAACCTGGCAAAAACATTTACCATAGGGAAAACGGAGCGGCTGAAGAGCCGGAAGCTCATTGACCAGCTGTTCAGCAGTGGCCGTCGTTTCAATGCAGGACCCTTCCGGGTTTCATTTGCAATGGGGCTGGGTGAGGGTAAAATGCAGTTTGGCGTTGGAGCCGGAACCAGGAATTTTAAACGGGCACATGACCGTAACCGGATCAAAAGACTGACCCGTGAAAGCTGGCGGCTGGCCAATGGCCCGTTGAAACAACAGCTGGCTGAACAAAGGCAGGAACTGAACGTTTTTGTTTTATATACCGGTAAGGAGCTGCCGGAATATGCGGCAGTAGCCCGGCACATGACCCGCATTATTGATAACCTGCTCCGCTTTTCGAATGAAAAAAATACTCTGGTTCCTTAGCCTGCCCTTCCTCGCCCTGATCAGACTGTATCAGGTGATGATCTCCCCGTGGTTTGGACCCAAGTGCCGGTACACTCCCACCTGTTCGCATTATGCTGCGCAGGCACTGAAAAAATATGGCGTGTTTAAAGGGCTGTGGCTGGCAATCCGCCGGATTGCCCGATGCCATCCATGGGGCGGAAGCGGTTATGATCCGGTTCCCTGACCTGGCATAAAAAAACCATCCCCTGCGGGATGGTCCTTCACCAAAAACCGGTTTATTTATTTTACAGCTGCATCATACAGCTCGCCCACTTTTGCCCAGTTGATTACTGCCCAGATTGCCTTGAGATAGTCGGGTCGTTTGTTCTGGTACTTCAGGTAGTACGCATGTTCCCACACGTCGATGCCGAGGATTGGCGTCCCTTTCACTTCAGCAATATCCATCAGCGGATTATCCTGGTTGGGAGTAGAGGTCACTTCCAGTTTACCATCCTTTACAATCAGCCAGGCCCAGCCTGAACCGAAACGGGTGGTACCTGCTGCGTTTACTTTTTCTTTCAGTCCGTCGAGTGAACCAAATGTGCTGTTGATTTCATCAGCGAGTTTGCCAGAAGGCGCACCGCCATTGGCCGACAGGAGGTTCCAGAAAAACGTATGGTTCCAGTGACCACCGCCGTTGTTACGTACCGCAGGGGAGATTGTTCCGGCCGAAGCGACCAGTTCCTCTATCGTTTTATTTTCATTTTCAGTTCCTGCTATCGCTTTATTCAGGTTGTCGACATACGCCTGATGGTGTTTTCCGTGGTGGATTTCCATCGTTTGTTTGTCAATGTGCGGTTCAAGTGCATCGGGTGCGTAAGGCAGTGCCGGTAGTGTAAAGGCCATGATATAATTTTTTAGGTTCTGTAATAGAATGTGTGAATACATAACAAATTTATTGCCTTAGAGTTGATTACAGATGATTTTATTCGGGATAAACACTTAATTGTATAAAACGTGCAACCTGAAAGCCGGATTCGCATCCTGATCATGGCTATCACTAGAAATAGTGATGCGCTTACGTGAATTTTTTTTCCACTTCTGCGATAAATCCGCTACATCCGGGAACAGATTAAATATAAAGTATGATAGTCCGCAAACCTTTGCTGGTAAAGGATTATAGAACGCGGGATCATGATGTTGCAACCATGACAAGCATTGCAGCGGAATGACATTCAAAAAAACCAGTGCCCGATCGGGTTACGTTGTTGAATCTCTATGCCCTGATGCAAAAAACAAAGCCGCTTTTTCCGTATTTTCCATGTGTCCATTTTTATCTACTGCGAAAACAAACACAACTCTTATGAGAAGGACTACGATTTTATCTCAGATGCTGTTCTGGCTTCTTGCAATGCCCATCAGCCTGATGGCGCAGACGCGGGAGGTATCAGGAACCATCACCAACAGCAAGGGTGAACCTGTGCCGGCTGCAACTGTACAACAGAAAGGTACCAGTACTTCAGTGGTGGCGAATGACCAGGGCCGATACAGTATTACGGTAACAGGAGCCAGCGTGACACTGCTGGTCTCGTCTTCGGGATTCACTGCAACCGAATTTCCCATCGGTAACGCCGCCAGTTACGATATCCAGTTAAAGGAATCAGGCTCGCTGTCCGAAGTGGTGGTCACGGCGGCTTTTGGCGTGAAGCAGCGCAAAAAAACACTGGGTTATAATGTCCAGGAAGTGAATTCCGGTGAGCTGGCAAAAGGCAAGGAAAACAGCTTTATCAACGCACTGCAGGGCAAGGTCAGCGGTGTAAATATCACGTCGACCGGAGGTGCACCCGGAGCCGGTACCGACATCGTGATCAGGGGTATTTCGTCCCTGAACCCAGGGGCCAACAACCAGCCACTGATCATCATTGACGGGATCCCGGTCGACAACAGTACCGTGGTCGGAAGCCTGATGCCAAGTGCCGGATCCAACGGCAACCAGGCGGCCTCGCGCGACCAGTTTGCAACGGCCAACCGCGGACTGGACATCAACCCCGATGATATAGAGTCCATCTCCGTGCTGAAAGGCGCCGGCGCTACTGCATTGTATGGTTTGCAGGCTGCCAATGGCGTACTCATCATTACTACCAAGAAAGGCAGTGCAGGAAAAATGATCGTAAGTGCTGGTTCTTCCGTGTCGGTCGACTTCCTCACCAAATGGCCCGAGATCCAGAAAAAATACCGCGAAGGCCAGGGCGGAAGGGTAAATATTGCTCAGACCGGATTGCTGGGAACCCGCTTCCAGACTTTCGGTCCTCAGATCACCGCCAACGACCGCGTGTATGAAAATTTCCGCGATGCGTTCGACAACGGGGCACGGTACAACAACAATGTTTCAGTACAGGGTGGAAACGGGAAGAGTACCTACTATACCTCATTCTCTTCGCTGAACCAGAAAGGCATGATCCCGACCACTAAATATAATCGCTATACTTTCAAACTTGCCGGATCTACCCAGGTGACAGACAAGGTGAATGTAAACGGTTCGGCTACCCTGACTTCTTCAAAAAATATTCAGCCCTCGGCCGGCGACAAGGGCATCATGACCGCCCTTTCCTACCATACCACTACGGTTGACGTGCGTGATTATGTTCGTCCCGATGGTACCATCAACAGCTATGCGGGTTCCACCATTGATAACCCTTTATATGTAGCCCGCTACAGCCAGCTCCAGAGTAACCTCTTCCGCTTTGTAGGCAATATGGGTTTCTCGTATAATATTTTAAAAGGACTAAGGTTTGATTACAAAATCGGTGGTGACTTTTACGGCGACAACCGGACAAGGATTGTACCTGGTCCGCTGTTCCCCGGTGCAGTGGCGCTGGACCTTGCTGCAGCAACCGGCGGCTTTATTGCAGAGGACCGCGTAACGTTCCGCGATGTGACTTCCAATGCATTCCTGACATATAATAATAAGTTCAGCGGGGACTTCGATTATTCCGTGCTCGTCGGCAATACGATCCAGAATACCTATACCGACCTCATCAGCGCAAGGGGTGAAGGTTTTTCCTCGCCGCTCTTTTATGACCTGAGCAACACTGCCAACCTGTATAATAACCGCCTTACTACCCGTCGCCGTTATGCAGGCATTTTTGGTACGGCGAAGGTTGGCTTCCGCAATGCACTTTACCTGGAAGTGTCGGGCCGCAACGATTATAGTTCCACCCTGCCTCCTGGTAACAACTCCTTCTTTTACCCGGCAACCAGCCTGAGTTATGTATTTACCGACCTCCATCATATTTCCGGATCGGTACTGAACTACGGTAAGTTCCGCGCCTCCTATGCGCAGGTGGGAAAAGATGCCGCGCCCTACAGTGACCGTGTTTATTACTACCCGGCCAGCGGTTTCCCTTTCAATGGAGTGGGTGGTATCCGCCGCGGCGGTACCTATGCCGATTTCAGCCTGTTGCCGGAGAAACAGAAATCCATTGAGTTCGGGACCGAACTCCATTTCCTGAATGACCGTATCACACTGGATGTATCGGCCTACCAGAGCAAGAACGTGGACCAGATCCTTTCGGTACCTATTTCCTACGCCAGTGGATATTTTAACTACCTGACCAATTCCGGCTCCATCCGTAACCGCGGTCTGGAAGTGGAACTGGGTGGTTCTCCCATCAAAACCGATGCAGTGGTATGGAACGCCACCATCAACTGGTCCATGAACAGGAGCAAGGTATTGTCGATCAAGGAAGGCATCACCGAGATCCCCTTCTATAATGAGGGAAGGCTGACCAACAAACTGGTGGTCGGCGGTTCGGCCGGTGACCTTTACGGAATTGCCTATCAGCGCAGTGCAACGGGCGAACTGATCATCAATGATAACCCGGCCAGCGCGCAGTACGGCCGCCCGATGGTAACCCCTTCGGCCTCCAACCTGTGGGTGAAAGTCGGGAACGCAATCCCCGACTGGATCGGCAGCCTCAACAACTCCGTCAGCTACAAAGGATTTAACCTGTCGTTCCTGCTGGAAGTAAAGAAGGGTGGGGATATGATGGATGTAACCATGAGGAACTCGATCCGCAACGGGGTACTGAAGATTACCGAGAGCAGGTATGAGCAGGTCATTTTCAGCGGTGTAAAAGCAACCGATGGCCGTCCGAACGATATACCGACTATCCTGGATGAAAACTACTACCGCGATGCTGATGTGTTCAACAACATTGCGGATGTGATTGTGCAGGATGCAAGCTGGGTAAGGCTTCGTAACGTGAGCATAGGATATGAACTGCCAGGCAAATGGTTGTCGGCCCAGAAAGTAGTGAAGAGCGCCAACATCAGCGTAACGGGCAGCAACTTTATACTCCAGACTCCTTACAAAGGATACGATCCGCAATCCACCGCATATGGCTCCGGCTACAATGTGTACGGATTTACAGGAAGTAATATTCCCAACTACAGCTCGGTGATCTTTTCGTTAAACGCAACATTTTAAAAACACGTATCATGAGAAAATATTCATTCAGCCTTATTGCACTTACGGTACTGCTGGTGGCAGGCACCGGCTGCAAAAAGTATGTGGAGAACGGGATCAACGTGAACCCCAATGCCTCCAGCCAGCCAACGCTTAAAACATTGTTGCCGGCCATCGAGGATGCCACAGCCACCAATCACTATAACGTGGCTTATACCACCAGCCTGTTTGCACAGCAGATTGCGGCCTATACCTCCGCTGCAATCAATGACGACCGGCAGCAGAATGTGCGGATGACCGCATTCTATAACCTTTACCAGAATGGCATGACCAATGCAAAGCTGCTGATTGACCTGGCAAATACGCAGGGGTCAAATTATTATGCCGCTATCGGTAAAATCCTGCTGGTGTTCAATCTCTCCCTTGCTACCGATGTGTACGGCGAAGTACCGTTCAGCCAGGCTTTCCAGGCACCTTCTATTATATATCCGGCTTACGATAAACAGGAAGACCTGTACCCGATGATGCATACCTTCCTCGATGAAGCGATTGCCCAGGCATCGGCACCTGCAACCGGCACAGTGGTACCTGCAGGTGATGATATGATCTTCGGGGGCGTAATGGCTTCCTGGGTTGAAACAGCCTGGTTCCTGAAAGCGAGATTGTACATGCACACGACCAAGAAAGGAGCAGTAACCGCCGCCGACAATGCGCTTGCCGCGTTGGTAAATGCATACAAGCCTGGTTCAAAAGATTGCCAGCTGGTGTATAATACCAGGAACCTGAATCCATGGAACTCCAACATTGCTAAAAAGTTCAGGACCGGTAACCTGTTCATTGCACCATCGAAAAGGCTGACCGACGTATTGAACGGCACTGCATATCCCGGACTGGTTGATCCGCGCATCAGCAAGATGATGGATAAAAAAACAAACGCAAACTATGTAGGTATGCCTAACGGGACCGGTACGGGCAACAATGTGGACCTGACTGAAGACACCTATTATGGCAAGGATGTAACACCGATATTTTTTGCCACGTACTCCGAGCAGAAACTAATGGAAGCTGAAGCAAGGTTCCTTTCAAACGGTGGAACGGTACTGACAGCTGGCAGTACACAGGAGGCTTACGATGCTTACCTGGCGGGCATTGCAGCACACATGACCAAGACAGGGGTGGATGGCGCCTCGCAAACGGCTTACCTGACCAATCCACTGGTAGCTGTAACACCTGCGGCCCTTACACTGGAGCTGATCATGAAAGAAAAACAAACGGCGTTGTATCTTCATCCCGAGGCCTGGGTGGATGTAAGGCGGTATGATTATAATCCGGCCATTTACCGTGGCATGGCATTGCCGGCTATGCACTGGACAGAAATGGGCGGCCAGTTTATCCGTCGCTCGGGTTTACCTGCGGACGAGCTCAGCCGTAACCCGAACGCGGCACTTACAGCAAAACCCACGTTTGAAAAAGTATGGTGGGATCAATAATCAACCTTAAATTATTACCTGGTATGAAAAAATATATCCTTGTCGCAACTATAGCCGTTTCCTTACTGGCCTGCACGAAAGAAACTGATTTCATTGAGGATAACAGCAATCCAACCGGTGTGGGATCGCGCCCGGTGTCGACGAATACATTGTATGAAGTTGGCGTGGCGGGTAACCCTGCATTGAATAACCGCGCCTATGCGGCAGGCGCTACTGCCACCACCGAGTTGCAGTTTTTCTCGGCCAGCCCGGTGCAGGAGATTAATCTCTATTCAACCAT
>SDZZ01000037.1 GCA_004173255.1 Chitinophagaceae bacterium
GTCATATACCGGGCACCATTGACCGAATAAATACCAATATCCATCATGGAACCGCCGCCTGCCAAAGCCTTGCTGAGCCTCCATTGCGTGGGATCGCCAATCCGGAAGCCCGACAGCCCCTGGAAAAACAGGATCTTACCCAGCTCGCCGTTCCTGCGCATGCGCACAATCTCCAGTGTTTTAGGTTCAAAATGCATGCGGTAACCAACCAGTAGTTTCACCCCCGCCTTTTTGCAGGCGTTGACCATCTCCCTGCCTTCGTTTGCATTCAATGCCATCGGCTTTTCACAGATCACATGTTTACCGGCGCGTGCCACGCGGATAGCCTGGTCTTTATGCAGGGCGTTGGGCGTAATGATATAAACTGCATCTATCTCCGTGTTGTCTTTGATCTGGTCGAACGTTTCGTAGTTATAACAATTTGCTTCCGCAATATTATATTTAGCCTGCCAGGCGGCAAGCTTGGCAGGGGTGCCGCTGATTGCCCCCACCAGTTTTACTTTCGTGCACGACTGGATGGCGTCCGCAACACGGGTGCCATAGCTTCCAAGGCCCATGATTGCCACCCGGAGCACCGGGCCATCATAGAATAATTTTTCAAAATCTTCCTGGATTTCTGTCAGTTTCCTGCCCGATACCAATGGCAGTACAGCCAGTGGTGCAGTAATCTTTTGCAGGAAATTGCGGCGGGTATTATTCATGTCAGGTTGTTTTAATTTGTTCCGTGTTTTCGTCGTCTTCCGGTATGCGGTTATGCCACCAACTGGCAAGAAACGAGCCGTTGATATTCATTACCGGGCCAAAAATAGCAGGTGCCAGTCCGGCGGTTGCCATTTTACCCATGGTTAATGCCAGACCCGATGCCAGTCCTGCATTTTGCATACCAACTTCGAGGGCAATGGTCCGGGCATCACGTTCGGAAAATTTCAGCAGCCTGGCCGACAGGTAGCCCAGCGTGAAACCTGCTACGTTGTGGATGAATACTGCCAGGATGAGAAGTCCTCCCACCATCAGCAGGTTATCCCTTCCGGCGGCGGTGATCACCACCAGTATCAGGATAATACCAGCCATTGATACAATAGGCATGGCCTTGTCCAGCCATTTGAACTTACCCCGCACCAGGTAGTGGAAAGCCAGCCCGGCCACAATGGGGAGGATGACAATCTTGGTAATATCCCATACCATGGCACCAAGTTTTATTTCAATAAGGCTGCCGGCAAGCAGGCGCATCAGCAGCGGGGTAATAAAGGGAGCCAGCAACGTGGAGATGGTGGTCACCGATACCGATAGTGCGAGGTTACCCCGCGACAGGTACGCCATTACATTGGACGCAAGGCCACTGGGGCAACACCCGACCAGCATAATGCCCGCAGCAATTTCACCGGGGAAGTTGAACAGGTGCACCACGGCCAGTCCGACCAATGGCATGATGGTATAGTGGCAGACCACCCCCAGGATAATCCCTTTCGGCATCCGGACCACTGCTGCAAAGTCCTTCAGGCTTAATTCCGTACCCATGCCGAACATGATGATCTGCAGGAGCGGGATGATCAGCGCTGACAGTTTAAAGGTTCCCGCATTCTTGAAGTGTTCGGGATAATACATGGCCAGGCTTACCGCAGCAAGTATCAGTAAGGTGAATGACATACCTGACAATACTTTGCTGCCTTTGAAGGCCATTGCCAGGCAGAGGCAACAGGCCATCAGCAGCCATCCGCCCCATTGGTGCTGGTCATTCAGCGTAATGATGATAAATACCACCAAAAATAACGCGGCGGCAATATAGAAGTAGCTGGAGAAGCGTTTGATAAAAGCTAACATGTGCAAATCATTATTCGGTCAGCGAAAGGCACTGCCCATGAAACGTTTGGGCAGTGCTATGTGTAAATTGATTGATCTCAGCTGTAAATCCTGTCATGGGAACGCCGCTCATTCCATTGAGGGGTTGGTTCAAAGTAGGATTTATCTGAAGGATGGAGATGTTGTTTCATCACTTCATCGTTCAGCTCAATGCCCAGTCCCGGTGCACTTAACGGCAGGTTGGCAAAACCTTTCGTGATCAGCGGACGGCCATCGGTTGTTTTCACCAGGCTTTCCCACCATGGCAGGTCGATGGAGTGGTGTTCGAGCGCCAGGAAGTTTTGTGTGGCAGCAGCGCAATGCACGCTGGCCATAAATGATATAGGTGTTCCGGCCTGGTGCAGTGCCATTGCAATACCGTTCTCTTCCGCGTAATCACCGATCCTTTTTGTTTCCAGCAGTCCGCCCGATGTAGCCAGGTCGGGATGGATGATATCCACGGCGTGTTTGTCGATCAGTGGTTTGAAATTTTTAAGCAGGTAAATGTCTTCACCGGTCAGTGTGGGGGTTTCCAGCGCATCGGACATTGTTTTCCATTGGTCCGTCAGTTCCCATGATACAATATCCTCGAGCCATGCCAGCCGGTATTTTTCGATTGACTTCCCGAGGCGGATGCCGTTGTTTGAATCAAAGTGTCCGTAGTGGTCGGTAGAAAGTGGAACACCATAGCCAAGCATACCACGTACATTATCGACCAGTCCGGCCAGTACATCCAGGCCTTTATCGGTTATCTGGATCTGCGTAAAAGGGTGCTGGGTATTGGCATACGACATGTACCCGTTATCACCCCACTGGGCGAGATTGCCTTTGTCATTCTGCCAGAATTTATCATTGACCAGCGTGCCCGGTATATCTTTTAATTCGCCGATGCTGAGGTCCATCTTCAGCCAGGTATACCCCTGGTCGTTGATGCGGTAATTGATCAGTTTTTTCTGTTCTTCCGGGGAACCGGCTTCGGGTGTATCTGCGTACAAGCGGACCTTGTCCCTGTATCTTCCACCCAGCAGCTGCCAGCAGGGTACATTGTAGGCTTTGCCAACGATATCCCACAATGCCATTTCGATTGCGCACACCCCGCCCGCCTGGCGGCTTTGCCCGCCAAATTGTTTTACCGACCGGAACAGTTGTTCCACATTGCAGGGATTCATTCCAAGCAGTCGGCTTTTTAACAACAGCGCATAACGTTCGTCGGCACCATCCCGCACTTCGCCTAAACCGTAAATGCCCTGGTTGGTATCAATACGGATCACCGAAGTACGACCCAGCACCGTGGTGGTAGCATACCGGATATCGGTGATCTTCAGGTCGGACGGTCCGGAAAACCGGTTTACTTTCTGCGTGCTTTGGGCAATCAGGTCTTCCACGGGGGCGAATGCCAGCGCGCCTCCAAGCGTAATGCCACCGAGCAGTGAACTTTTAAGGAAAGAGCGCCGTTTATTTTCCGGATCAAGGTCGGTCGATGCAGGAGCGGGGTTACTGTCCGCCGAATCTTTGAGTCCTAACTTAAGCAGGTATTTTTCGGATGCTGTCATGGTTGTATTAATTGATGGTTGAAAAAAGTTGTTTTGGTATATAGATTTTTGAGATGCCTACCAGGTCCTGTCTTTCATAAACTTGTCCAGCTCGGCCCTGGTCATCGGTACTTTTGATGGGTTATCGTCGAGCCACTTCAGGAAGTCTTTTTTTATTTCATCAGTCCATTGTGTATCGATCTGGCCGGGAGTATATTTCTGTTCCCGGAGGCGCTGGTGTCCGAAAGCGTCTTTGAGTGAAATAAATTCGGAATTCAATACCACTTCCTCGACCAGGTAGGCAGGGATAAAAATGACGCCCCCTTTTTTGGCAAGCACCACATCACCCGGCAACACCGTTGCGCGTCCTATCCGGATGGGCACATTGATTCCGCCAAGCATCATCTGTTGTATGTAGGAAGGATCATATCCTTTTGTCCATGCATTGAAACCCGTGATTTCTTCCAGTCCCTCCACATCCCTTACCGATCCGTAAAAAATTACACCACGGGCCGATTTGGCATAAATGGAGTTGCCCAGATTATCGCCAATTAATGTCCCGTCGACAATTTTTCCGTAGCTGTCTGCCACATAGACGTCACCGTTTTTAAGCACGTCAATTGGCCATGAATTGGTGCCACCCACCCGTCCTTCCGTTTTACCCTTGTCCTTGATTACTTTATCCACGTCGGGCCTGAGCGGCCAGTACTGCGCGGTCACTACCCGTCCAACCATTACTGAATCGGGATGAATAACCAGCCAGTCGCCTTCAAACTGGTTCTGGAAGCCTTTGTTACGTAATACCCCCCAGGCTTCTTCCAGGTGGATGGACCGGAGACGGTCGAGGTATTTGTCGGCCACTTTCGGACGGCCATCGGCAGAGCGCTCGCCTTTCCATTCAGCAGTCAGGGCCCTGATCTGTTCAACCCCGGGGGTCACTTCCTGGGCAGATAATGTTGCAGAAAACAACAGCAACAATGTCCATGGTGCTTTTCGGTTAATCATATGCAGACTGTATTAATTGTTTTGTAGAAACTGGTGTATGTGTTTGCAGCACACATGCATGTTGACGTAAGATCCTTGCGGAGCAAAGGTTTGGGCAGGTGGCAAATAAATGTGTCCGGTATACATGGCATGCCCTGGGGCGATGGGATCTTTTTCATGCAATCGTGTTAGGATGTCTAAAGTAGGTGCAATTGTTGATAAAACGACTGCCTGTCAAAATTGATTTTCACAATCCTTCCCGGATAACTGTATAAAATTCAACGGTGTTTTTTATTGGTAGTTTGTTAGGTTTATAAACTACTACTTTGTAAACTGACAGAATTTTTCCCAGCGATTGTTAACCAAATTACTTGCTATTATGAGAGCACAAATGCATCCGGCAGCCCTGCCGGCATTTCGTAAACTACCACTAACGTTTTTTCTTCTCCTGTTGTTTTCTGTTGCCAGCCAGGCCCAGGTTGTAACCGGCAAAATCACGGATGCCCAGGGTGCACCACTCAGCGGAATTTCCGTTGTGGTTAAAGGGACCACTACGGGAGCGGCTTCCGGTGGAACAGGCCAATACACCATTGCTGCGGGTGGCGATGCAGTACTTGTATTCAGTTCGATAGGCTACATCATGAAGGAGGTACCGGTATCCGGCAAAAGTATTGTCGACGTAACACTTGATGCGGATAGCAGGAACCTGAATGAGGTGGTTGTTACTGCGTTAGGTATCAGTAAGCAGTCAAGGGGACTTGGCTATGCCACCTCTACGGTGCGGCCGGAAGAACTGACCATCAACCGCACGCCCAACCCGATCAACGCATTACAGGGTAAGGTGCCGGGCCTGAACGTATCGGCACTGGGTACTGGTCCGGGCGGATCATCCAAGATCCGTATTCGTGGCCAGTCGTCCATTTCCGGGAATAACAGCCCGCTCATTGTAATCAATGGTGTGCCGGTCGACAACTCCAATTTCAATACCAATGCTGAAGCTGGCGGCAATGTGAACGGCAGCGCGGTAGGTGTTAAAGGCGGGGGAGTAACTTCAGATGGCGGCGATGGATTATCCAGTATCAACCCGGATGATATCGAAAACATGACTGTGCTGAAAGGTGCTGCTGCTGCCGCTTTGTACGGATCACGTGCCAAGGACGGCGTAATTATGATCACCACGAAAACCAGGAGTAAATCGAATGGTATCGGTGTTACATACAACGTCAACTATACCAATGAATCCCCGCTTGACTATACCGATTACCAGAAGGTATATGGACAGGGTGAGAACGGCGTAAGGCCAACCACACCTAATCCAACATCCGGTCAATGGTCTTTCGGCGAAAAGATTGAACCAGGTATGACCCACACATTGTTCAATACACCGAACATCCCTTATGTGGCACAGGGCAGCCGGATCAAGGAATTTTACCGCAACGGGCAAAACCTCACCAACACCGTTACACTGAGTACCGGTGGCGACAAAGGCGGCCTGTACCTGTCGATCGTTAATGCCGACAACAAAGGGATTATCCCTAACAACCGGTTCAACCGCAAAGGCATGAACCTCGGTTTCAGTTATAATTTAACGGACAAGCTCAGCTTTATGGGTAACGTAAATTATACAAACGAAAAGAACACCAACCCTCCTAATATTGCCAACCAGGATAACTCGATCCCAACAACGCTGATGGCAATGTCGAATACCATGCCCCTGTCGGTACTGAATGAAAACAAGTACAATGCGCAGGGTAATGAGTATGCCTACTCCAGGTTTACCAACCGCACCAATCCTTACTGGGTGCTGGCTGAGCAGTTTCATAATATCCGTCGCGACCGCATATTTGGAAACCTGTCGGTAAAATATAATTTCCTTCCATGGCTGTTTGGCCAGGTAAGGTTTGGCCAGGATTACTTCAGCCGCGACGAGGATGTAAATAATTTCCCGACCGGGCAGGCATCAAGGGCCCAGGTGACCGGATTTGCCAACGGCATCTATACCCAGGAATCACGTCGTTTCCGGGAAACAAACCTCGACTTCCTGGTCAATGCCACCAAGCAGGTGGGCGACTTTGAAGGAAGCCTTACCGTGGGTGGAAACCAGATGCGGAGGTCACTCCGGATAAACAATGTGCAGGTAACTGACTTTTTTGTAAGGGGCCTGTATTCCGTCCAGAACGGACGGGCAAAAGACCCGGTTTATTCACTGATTGAACAGGGAGTGAATTCCCTGTATGGTTCAGCCGAACTTTCGTGGCACCGCACTTTATACGTAACGGGTACGTTGCGGAATGACTGGTTCTCTACATTGTCTGCAGCAAACAGGCGAATCTCCTATCCATCGGTTTCGGGATCCTATGTTTTCTCGGAGAACCTGAAAAGCCTTCCCTGGCTTAGTTTTGGTAAGCTGCGGATTGGTTATGCAGAAGTAGGAAGTGATGGCGATGTGTCACCCTATTCGGGCCAGCTGTTCTATGCAGTGAATGCTAACCTGATCAATAACCCTTCCGGTGTGTCGGTACCTGTGGCCACCAGCGGAAACTCTATCCCGAATCCAAACCTTCGCCCAAGCCGTGTTTCAGAAACAGAGGTTGGTCTTGAACTGAGAATGTTCAACAGCCGTGTGAACCTGGATGTGGCAGCATACGAAAAAACTACCCGTGACCAGATTGTACAGGTGCAGGTATCGGACGGATCCGGATTCGTCAATACGCGTATCAACAGCGGTGAAAGCCGGAACAGAGGCGTAGAGGGGATGCTGACGCTGATACCCTTCCAGAAAAAGAATTTTACCTGGCAGTTTGTGGCAAACACCTCGTATAACATTACGAAGGTGCTGAGCATTATCACCAGCACACCGGGTGAAAGGATCACTATCGGAACCCACGTGTTTAACGGGGAGACCAGGCACGTGGTAGGGCAGCAGATGGGACAGATTGCCGGATATGGTTATGCGACCGATCCGACGAAAGGTAATGCGCGGATCTTCCAGGCAAACGGACTGCCATTGCGTACCAGTGACCTCGTGTTATTTGGAAGCGCCTTGCCAAAATGGACCGGCGGTTTCCTGAATACATTTAATTACAGGGGCATCATACTCTCCGTGTTTATTGACTATAAGCTTGGCAATAAAATGCTGTCGGGTACCAACTTCAATGCGATCCGTGAAGGGCTGCACATGAGGACCCTTGAAGGCCGCACCGGCGGGGTAGTGGGAGACGGGGTAAACCAGGCGGGTACCCCCAATACCGTGAGTGTGCCGGTCCAGACATACTGGGAGCACCTTCGCACACAGCAGATTGTTGAGTCGGTGATTTATAACGGCGGCTACTGGAAATTGCGTCAGGTGAGCATTGGTTATGATTTCACCAAATACATACCTGCCAAACTTCCTTTCAAAGGGGTACGGCTGGACCTGGTGGCCAACAACGTACTCATTATAAAGAAATGGGTGGAGAATATTGATCCGGAAACTTTTGGTTTTGGTTCGGATAACCAGGTTGGACTTGAAGCACCAGGCCTGCCAACAACAAGAGGCATCGGACTGAACTTAAATATCAAATTTTAATACCAGTGATTATGAATAAAATATTGAACTGTGGCATAGCGGCCATATTGACCCTTGCCATTTCATCGTGTGATAAAGGCCTGGAAAAATTAAACCAGAATAAAACCAGTCCCACCGCAGTGGATCCGGTCTTCCTGCTGAACAACGCAGTGATCCAGACATCCATGCCGGTGAAGAGCCTGGTATTTGATATTGGCATCGTACAGCAGATGGTATCCCCCAATGGGGGTGTGTTGTCTGGTGCAAATTTTAACCAGGATAGCCGTGATGTTACCACACCGCCCATCTGGCCGGTGTTTTACCAGAACGTAGTCAAATACACCGGTGATGTGATCACCACCACGAAAGACCTTCCCGCCAAAAGTAATCTTTACAACATGGCGAGGATTTACCAGGCTTATGCGTACATGATCCTGACGGATGAATACGGGGACATCCCTTATTCGGAAGCCGGAAGGGGCTATACCGACCAGGTGCTGTTGCCGAAGTATGATGCGCAGCAAAGCATTTATACAAGCCTGATCACTGAACTGACTGAAGCCTCTGCTGCATTGAGCACTACCGGAACGGTGGAAGGGGCGGATTTCCTGTACAGCGGCGACATCGTTAAGTGGAAAAAATTCGGATACTCGCTCCTGCTGCGCGCAGGTATGCGCCTGAGCAAGATCGATCCGGCGAAAGCCCAGTCAACCGTGGCCGCGGCATTTACCGGAGGTGTAATTACGTCCAATGCTGATAATGCGTTTATACGTCATGACGCCAACTATAACCAGCCGATTGGTGGTACCCTTAATGGCCCCGAGGCCGCAAACTTTTACCTGACCAAACCTTTTGTTGACCAGCTGAAAAATACAAACGATCCCCGTCTGGCCGCCATTGCGATCCGTTATGTGGGAGCAACTTCGGGCAACGGGCAAACAGTGGCTGCCGGTAACACCAATCCTGCGGTTCAGATAGGTATGCCAATCGGAAAAGATAATGGATCCATCGGTGCCCAGGCAACTGCAGATGGCCTGGCTTCATTTTATGATTACAGCCAGGCCGACAGGCGGAGGGTAGTGAAAACCACCTCTCCCGTGTTCCTGGTGACCGCTGCACAAACTAATCTCCTGCTGGCCGAAGCGCGGTTCAGGGGGTGGATTACCACTGGCGATGCGGCCGTGTATTTCAGTGATGGTATCAGGGCGCACATGGACCAGATGGCCACCTATGATGCGGGTTCTGCAATTGCCGGTGGCGCAAGGGATGTTTATGTGGCAGCCAATCCACTCCTGCCGGGAAGTGAACTGGAACAGATCAACACGCAATACTGGATTGCCTCATTCTTAAATGGGCCGGAAGCATTTGCGAATTTCAGGCGGAGCGATTATCCGTTACTGACGCCCAACCCTTACGGGCAACCTAATAATCCGGACGTACCGAACGGCACATTTATCAGGAGACTGACGTATCCTACCAGCGAGTTGTCGGTCAATACGGCCAACGTGAATGAAGCGGTAGCGGCGCAGGGGCCGGATAAATTAAGTACGCGGGTATGGTGGGACAAACCTTAAGAGAGCAAGTTTCATTTAGTAATAAGCAGTTTTTTGGCAAACCCGGTGTTTTCACACCGGGTTATTTTTTGACCGCCAACCGGATGGCTGACAGCATGTGTCAGCCACCTGGCAGACTACTAGTTTTTGAATAATAACGGGGCCAGCTGGTACAAACTCCTTCTCCATGTCTGGAACTCGTGAGCGGTGTTCTCTGAAATATAGGATACGGCGTTGAAGCCTGCGGCTTTCAACGCTTCCGTTGAACGTTTAACTTCTTCCGGACGTTCCTTGCTGCCACAGCTCTGGAATATGAGACGGACCTTTGACTTATCCCTGATCTCTTCGGGAGTATAAGTGCCTCCGCTGAGTAAGGCGAACCAGGAAAAAACGTCCGGTTTGTTGATGGTAATGGCGTGCGTTTCCATACCTCCCATGGACAGTCCGCCCATAGCGCGATGGGAAGCCCTGGCAACGGTCCTGAAATTTTTGTCAACATAGGGGATCAGTTCATTGACAAGCACTGTCTGGAACGTATCCACCTTAAAATTCCGCAGTCCGCCAAACCGGACGTCATTGGTCATACCATACGTCATTACAATAATAAACGGCTGGATCTTCTGCGAGGCCAGCAGGTTATCCATAATCAGGTTGGCATGCCCCTGGTTGCTCCAAGCGGTTTCATCTTCACCCCAGCCGTGCTGCAGGTACAGGACAGGATATCTTTTACTGTTATCGTTGTTATACGAGGGAGGCGTGTACACAAAGGCCCTGCGGGAAGTACCTGTGCTTGGGGAAGGGAACAGCACCTGTTGAACAAGTCCATGCGGTACATCTTTCAGGCTGTAAAAATCCTGGTCATGCGCTGGAATTTCTATACCACTTTCCCAACGGATGGATCCATAATAATTCATTGCTCCGGGATCATTGAATTTACCTCCGTCGATGTTTACATTATAATAGTGGAAACCTTCATCCATGGGCCCATCGGTTGTGCCCATCCATGAACTGTCGGCCATCTGCTTAAGCCGGGTGCCGCCACGGCCACCAAGACCCAGGCTTACTTTCACGCTGTCGGCCGATGGGGCAAGGATCCTGAATCTTGCATAGCCCTGTGAGTTCACCTGGGGATACAGCTGCCCCGGCTGGTTGAGTGACGATGGTACAAAGTCCTCCAGCACCGCTGCAGTAGGGGTTTGGCCCGATGCTGTTGTAATGGCGAAAATTGCCATAAGGCCACACATGTTTCTCTTTAGTTTTTTCATACGTTGTTGTTTGAGTCGTTATGGAAAATGTTTGTTTTTCAGACTTTTGAATGATGACGTTGGGACAAAACCTGCCAGCTGCGAAAGCGGTACCCAAAGTCTGCTGAACACGTATGTCCCGATGTCCTTAATCGTTGCTGCGGCCTGGAAGCTGATCGCATGCTTTCATAAAGCCGGACTAGTCCATGTCGATCATCGTTTTGATGTTCAGGTCGCCGGCTTTATTCAGTGTTGAAAATTTATCTTGTACAACTGAAAAGTCCATCCGCCCGGTAATATATTTTTCAGGGACCAGTTGCTTCATGCGCATCATGGAGATCACATCCGTGAAATCCCTTTCAGTGGCATTCCTGCTGCTCATCAGGGTAGCTTCCCGTTTATGGAATTCCGGATGGCTGAAGGTGATTGCTTCTTTCTGTAAACCGATCAGCACGTAGCGTCCTCCATGGGAAATATAATTAAAGCCGTTATTGATTGCCCGCAGGTTGCCGGTGGCATCAATCACTACCGGAGCCATTTCATTGCGGGTGACACGTTGAAGGTTAATCAGAAGGTCGGGGTCACGTGCATCAAAGGCAAATTCCACCCCAATTTCTTTGATACAGAAATCCAGCCGATGGGGATCCACATCCAGCGCAATGACCCGGGCGCCTGCAATGCGGGCCAGGTCCATGGCTCCGATGCCGATGGGACCTGCTCCTGCAACCAGCACAAATTCCCCGGCGCTGACCCCGGCACGCCTGATTCCATGACTACTTACCGACAGTGGTTCCACCAATGCCAGCGCGTCGGGTGACAGGTCCCCTGCATACATGATATGGGATGTGGGAATGGACAGGTATTCCACCATGCCGCCATCGATATGGACACCTAACACCTGCATGCCCACACAGCAATTCGGCTTTCCGTTCCTGCAGGCAATGCAAGTTCCGCAGTGCAGGTAAGGGAGCACGGTAACCAGGTCACCCCTGCTGTAAGGTGAATCGGGATCGGCCTCCGTTATTTCGCCGCACAGTTCATGTCCAAGGATTCTTGGATAAGTGAAAAAAGGCTGCGATCCGTCAAATGCATGCAGGTCCGTTCCACAGATTCCGATCCGCCTGATTTTTATCAGCGTATGGCCTTGCCCGCGTGCGGGTGTTTCGACCGACGTGAATAGTAAACTTCCCGGGTTTGAACAGACAATTGCATGCATGGGCGACATCTTTGATAACGAAAAGCCATTTACAGTGAACGATGTGTTGGAGACCCTCAGGACATTACCGGAACTTTATCCAGTCGATTTCAACTTCTTCCTTTCCGTCCAGCTGGATAAAGAGATCCGTCATTCGTGTTGGACTCTTCAGCAGCTGCTGACGTACCTCCCGCCATTCCCCGGCCGGGATTTTTAGTTTCGCAATGACAGGTCCATCGGACCCTGACGAACGGATCAGCAGGGTGCCATTGCTGGTTGAGCGCGCGCGAACAACAATTGATTTGTATTTTTTCTCAAACATTACGGTATTGTAACGGATCCATGCGCCAGCCGATGAAAGGCTCGTTTTCCAACCATCAAATTTGTGAAGGGTATCAAGGAAGCTGATAGCCACACCATTCCCCGCGATGTCACTATAACGGTCAGGCTGGATATTATCCGACGCCTTTGTAACGCCAATGCCGCGGAGTGTGGGGCGTACCTTCCGGATTGTTCCATCGTCGTTGAAGGAGAGGCTGTCGGCCCGTACCGACCTGGCTTTATCAAATGCAGGCGAGTAGTCATTGTTATGGTAAAACAGGTACCACTGGTTGCGGAACTGTACCAGGGAATGATGGTTGGTCCAGCAACCCGAAGGTGATTCATCCATAATTACGCCGGTAACTTTAAACGGCCCAAGCGGGCTGCGGGATGTGGCATACTCCAGCCGTTCAATCCTGTTTTCAACATGGGGATAGGTCAGGTAATAAATGCCGTTGCGTTTAAAAACAAACGGTCCCTCTTTTAGCCCTTTTGACGGAAGCTCACCAAGCGTGGACACTTCCGAATCCAGCGTAAGCATATCGGGTTTAAGTTTCGCGCCGAAGATTTCACCGGCCGACCAGTACAGGTAAGCCTGTCCGTCGTCATCAATAAGAACATTCGGATCAATCCCTTTCACACCCTTTATGGGAGTTGCTTCGGGAATGAATGGTCCCTCAGGCTTGCTACCGATTGCCACACCTATATTAAAACCGCGGCCATGCTGCAAGGTATCAGCAGGCATGGAAGGAAAGTAAAAATAGTATTTGCCATCGCGGTACACACAATCAGGTGCCCACATACTGTAGCTGTCGGGCCGCACCCAGGCAACCTTATTTTGTGTGACAATCATTCCGTGGTCCGTCCAGCTGCTGAGGTCGGCCGAAGAGAACACATGGTAGTCTTCCATGCAAAACCATCCGGGCCTTCCCTGGCCTGGTTTTGCAAGGATATCATGTGAAGGGTACAGGTAAATGCGGTCATTGAATACCCTTGCGGTTGGGTCTGCGGAAAACTGGTCCCGTATGATGGGGTTCTGCCCAATGGCTTGCGCCCAATACAAGGAGAAGGTCATAGCCAGGAGGAGCGATTGCTGTATCATAATTTGTAATTGTTAAAGTGAGGTTTATTTCGCCACCAGGACATAGGTCGCGGATTTTACCGTTGGTAAATCATAAAGGAATGTTTCCCGGAGAACTGGTTGTTGCAATACAGCGGACGGACTGATCAGTGGCGTGGGTGTATCAGCTACTGCAAAAAACGCATTGGTATTGATCCCTGAAGCAGGATGCAGTTCGTTCCTGCCGGTAACCGTCAATGGATTGGGTACGCGGAGACGGAGATTACCACCCAGCCGGGAGCGAACAGTCAACGAAGTGATCCTGCCTTCCTTCCATTCCAG
Organism: Chitinophagaceae bacterium; assembly: GCA_004173255.1. Lineage (GTDB taxonomy): Bacteria > Bacteroidota > Bacteroidia > Chitinophagales > Chitinophagaceae > JBEVJC01. The sequence continues at coordinate 13,618 of SDZZ01000037.1, forward strand.
TCGCGTTATCTCAAAACCACCGCGGGTACACAAGCCGGTGACTGATCCGGAACCACGCCATGCATCAGGAAGCGCAGGCAACAGGTGTACCGATCCATCGGCGCTTTGCATCAGCATTTCAGCTATGCCCGCTGTACATCCGAAGTTGCCGTCAATCTGGAAAGGCGGATGCGCGTCGAACAGGTTATTGTAGGTACCGCCCCCGCCGTTGTTCACCCCGAGTGGAGTCAGCTGGTCGCGGATGAGTTTATAAGCGTGGTTGCCGTCCAGCATACGCGCCCACCAGTTTACTTTCCATCCCATACTCCATCCCGTCGATACATCACCCCGCTGTGTGAGTGTGGTTGCAGCCGCACTATATAGTTGCGGTGTACGGTACGGACTGATCTGGTTAGAAGGGTAGAGGCCGTACAGATGCGAGATATGCCGATGGTCATCGGACGGATTGTCAATATCATCGAGCCACTCCTGCAACTGGCCATGACGGCCCACCTGCATCGGCGGCAGCCGTAGTTTCAGTTTATTGAGCGTATCGGCGAAAAGGGCATCGGTTCCGAGTACCGATGATGCCGCAGCCACTGTGGTGAACACATCAAAAGCGATCTGGTTGGTCATAGTGGTACCTGCATCGAGCGAGGACCCCTGGTGGGCGGCCGGTGCATTTTCCGGTGATTCATCGGGGTTGATGACCAGCCATTTTTTTGTCGGATGTTCGGTGAGATAGTCCACATAAAAAAGGGCGGCGCCTTTCAGTACCGGATAAATCTTTTTCAGGAATTTTTTGTCGCCGGTATAGAGGTAATGCTGCCACAGATGCTGGATCGTCCATCCCCCGCCCTGGTTCCACAATCCCCAGAAGGCTCCGTCAACAGCGCCAGTGGATCGCCAGATATCCGTATTGTGATGCGCCATCCATCCGCGGGTACCATACATAACCGCCGCCGTCTTTTCACCCATCACTGCCATCTCCGTTACCATGCGCAGGAATGGTTCATGCAATTCGGAAAGGTTGGTCAGTTCTGCCGGCCAGTAGTTCATTTCCGCATTGATATTGATGGTGTATTTGCTGTCCCATGCCGGGCGCAGTTTTGCGTTCCAGATCCCCTGCAGGTTGGCTGGCTGGCCGCCAGGTTGTGAGGAAGAAATTAACAGGTACCGGCCAAACTGGAAATACAATGCAGCAAATGCAGGGTCGTCGGCATTCCTGAATTGTCGCAGGCGTTCGTCGGTCGGCAGCCTGTCCTGTTGGTCGTTGGTTCCCAGCTGCAGTTTAACCCGGTTGAAGTATCGCTCGTAGGCTGCGGTATGTCTTCCAAGAATTTCATTAAAATTCCGCATCACTCCCTGCCGCAGGTAATCTGCTGCCAGTTTGTTTTCATTGCCGGTTATGTCCTGGTAATTTTTAAAGCTGGTCGCAATCGAGATGAACACGGTCACTTCATCCGCATTCGAAATAGTCAGTGAAGAATCGGTCATGGTGATGCTGCCCGATTTTTTCCGGAACTGTATAATTCCCTTGTAGCGCACCTTACCCGGCACTCCCTCGTGATCGATGGTAATTCCATTGAACGCCAGCTGGCCTGGTTGTGCGGTCTGTATATGAACACCGGGTTGCGGGGAAGAATAGGTGGCGGTGAAACTGATACTTCCCGGACGGCTGGCGGTGAGGTGCATTATGACAAGGCGGTCGGGGAAGGAAGCGATGGTTTCCCGTTTGTAGTTCACATCATGTGACCGATACCTGGTAGTGGTAACTGCCCTTGTGAGGTCGAGCTCGCGGTAATATTCGTCGTATTGATCGTGACCGGGAAAACGGAGGTGCAGTTCGCCAGCGGGTTCAAACATCTGGCCCTGTGATTGCTGGCTGATAATTGTCTTGTTGGCAATTGCTTCTGCTTCTTTCTGTTTGCCATCAAGTATCAGCTTCCGCATTTCCGGAATGGATTGCCGGGCCAGGGGGTTGTCGTTGCTGTTGGGACTGCCACTCCACAATGTGTGCTCGTTCAATTGAATGATTTCATCCGTTACGTTCCCATAGACCATGGCACCAAGCCGGCCATTACCCACTGGCAGGGCATTCTCCCAGGTATTGCCGGAGGGTGTATTATACCATAAACGAAGGCGGGCTGGCTGCTGCGTAAACGCCATGCCGGTAATGAGCAGGCCACCTAACAACAAGCCGGTATGGAGGGATGCAATTTTCATAAAGCCAGCATTATTTTTTCGCCCGGAGTAATTCGAGCATTTTTTCGGCGTATCGTTTCCCCAGTTCCCTGTAGCCCGCTGGGTCAAAATGCAGGTTGTCCGGCCCGTCGCTGCAGCCTTTTGATGAAATAACATAGGAGGTGGGGATGGTCATGGGCAACAGGTCGATGATTTTATTCATTGACGCACAAACCCCGCCCTGTTCCTCGTGTACCACTTCACCTGCCAGCAGTGGAACATTGGCCGCTTGCAGTTGCAGGTCAGTAAGAAGATTGTCATACACAATTTTTACTTTTTGCGGCCAAAGGGTATCATTGGTATTCGACTCGCCCTGGTGTAACAGGATGCCTTTAATAACACCTTTTTCCTGGGCAATCTTTGCAAGTTCAACCAGTCGGCCGTACGGGTTGCCGTTGTATTGTTCTATCATTGGTTTCATCCAGTCGGGTGCGGTTGCAACGTAAGACTGGTACTTGTCTTTATCAAAAAGTTCAATTTTGCAACCTCCAACAGCAACATTGATGATGCCGATACGGATGTCGGCAGGCAGGCCCGCTGCCAGCGTCCTTCCAAAATAGTCAGCAGGTGAAAGACCGGTGTTGCAGCGTGTAAGTGGCGGTACGGCCGTGTACCAGGTGTCTTTCACCCGGCCCGGTCCGGGGCAGTCTACAGCCGACAGTACATTCAACCGTTTGTCGATACCGGTACTGTCCCTGGGTTCGATCTTTGCAGCGCCTTCCATATTCGACTGGCCAAGGCAGAGGAAGATGTAAAACTTTTTATCCTGTGAAAAGGAGGTGCTGCCGATAGTTGTAAGCAACAGCACGATCAGGCAGGTCTTTATTGTCATATCCATAGAATTTGTGCGGTTATTTTGCAATGGTGATTGTCAGTTTTTTCAGGTCTGCGTTGGCAGAGCTATTGCCATACCACAGCTCATAGGATCCTGGCGTTATATCCATGTCGTAGATAGCTTCATTATAAAACTCAAAGTCCTCCCTCTTCAGTTTAATAACCGCAGTTGCAGTTTTTCCGCCAGCAACATTTATCTTAGTAAATGCGCGCAGTGTTTTGATCGGACCCTTGTCGTCGCCTGTTTTGTGGATGTACACCTGCACCACTTCGGTTCCGCTGCGTTGACCTGTATTGGAAACAGGGATCATAAGTTGTAAACTATCATTCCCGCCCAGCGTTTCCTTGTCTGCCTTTGCATTGCCAATGGTAAAATGGGTGTAACTCAATCCGAAGCCAAAGGGGTAGAGTGGTTCGGATTGAAGGAACCGGTATGTCCGCCCGTTCATAGTATAATTTTCAAAGTCGCCCAGCTGTGTACTGTCTTTATAAAATGTAATGGGTAGTTTGCCCGAGGGGTTGTAATCACCGACCAACACTTCGGCTATTGCCTGTCCGCCCGACTCGCCGCCATACCATGCCTGCAGGATAGCATCACAACTTTCGGTTTCCGGTACCAGTCCGATGGCCGAGCCAGAGCAATTGACAAAAATCACTTTTTTGCCGGCTGCTTTCAAAGCCCTGAGGCAGTTGCGTTGTACTTCCGGTAACTGGATATCGGTGCGGTCTCCCCCTTTGAAGCCGGGATAGTTTACAGGCATTTCCTCGCCTTCAAGCGTGGTGGAAAGTCCGCCTGCAAATACAACGACGTCCGTACCCTGTAACCGTTTAATCAAGCCGCTGAAATCGATATCCACTTCCTTGCCGAAGTCGAATTCAATGTTTGCCTGCCAGTTGTTCAGTTGTGCGTAGCGGATCTCGACCCGGTATTTTTTTCCGCGTTCGGTATGGAAGCTGATCCTTGAAGGAAGTGTACGCCAGTTGTTGAAGGATTGCAGCAGGCTGTCATTCACCAGCAGCTTGAAAGATCCGGTTGCCCCGAACTTAAATACTATTTCCTCCGTGGCTGTTGCGGTAAATTCAGTCTGGTACGTGGCAGAGAACCGTTCAAGCTGTACACCGGAGGCAAATTCATGCTGGCCGGCCGTGGTGAGTTTAAGCGCACTGGATACCTGTTGTGTAATAACCGGTTCGCCCGACATGTCGCGGTTGTTCCAGTAGGTGGCCAGGAATCCCTGTTTTCCGTTAAAGCTGGCCTGCCTGAAGTAACTTTCCGTTACTTTATTTTCAACCAGGTCACATGCCTTGTCATAAATAATATTTTTCTTGCCGAGTGCCGACTGCAGACCATCGAGTATGGTGATTGTCCTGACGGGAGTACCGTTATAGTTTCCCCATAGTACCGGGGCGCTGTCTGCATTTGGACCGACCACGGCTATTTTCTTTCCTGATTTTTTCAACGGTAATACCGTTCCTTCGTTCCGCAGCAGGGTCATGCACTCGCGGGCCATATCCAGCGCCAGTTTCCGGTGCGCTGCATTATTCAACACCGACTTCGGGATGTTGGCCCAGGGAACCAGCGAATCATCATCCATATCGCCGAGGTCGAACCGGCCACTCAGCACTTTCACCAGGTGCTCATCCACCTGCGCAACGGTAAGCAAACCTTTTGCAACCGCCTCGGGCAGGTTGGCATAGGCGTAGCCTTCCCAGACACATTCCACATCAGTGCCGGACAACACCCCTTTTGCAGCAGCATGTACAGCATCGGATGAAGTTTTGTGACTGGTAAAAAAATCGGTGATAGCCCCGCAGTCAGACACCACCAGGTATTTGAATCCCCATTTTTCCCGGAGGATAGTCTGCAGTA
>SDZZ01000381.1 GCA_004173255.1 Chitinophagaceae bacterium
TTCGTGATACATTTTTCCCGACCTTCGCGCGCGTTCCGGTAGCGAAACCGGGCGAAACAATTCTATGCTTGACTACAGCGGGGTAACTATTGAAACCCTTTCCGTGCACCACGTTGGCAACAAAACCAATAACGAAGACCTGTTACTGTCGGAGGAGAAACTGCCCGTCAGTGATCCCCGTCTGAAGGAACTCCTGATCCGCTTCTTCCTGCCGCATTTCAGCGAGGCAGAATTGTATGCGTTTACTTTTACCGAGGAAAAATTTGACCTCAACCCGCTGTACAACTACGCACGTGAAGCTTTTGAAGATTACAGCGATTTCCACAACACTTCCATCACCATCGCCAGGCATCTGTACGAAGTGGCCGTTCATCCGCAGATCAAACCCGGTGACCTCTTTGTCGCTTACTTCTCGGGGCTGATCCTCGATGGACAGGAACTGGAAGCCATCGGTATTTTTAAATCGGAAAACAAACAACCATTCCTGGATGTTGACAGCAGCTCGTTTACCCTGCGGTACGATGAGGGTATCAACATCGACAAACTGGATAAGGCCTGCCTCATCTTCAATGAGAAAGAAAATGATGGGCTCCGCGTATCGGTGATTGATAAAAAAGGGAACGCCGATGCGCTTTACTGGACAAACAGCTTCCTCCATATCAAACCGATCAGCGACGCCTTCCATAATACCCAGCAATTCCTTTCCATCGCAAAAGAATTTGTAACCAAACAGGTCACGGAAGAATTTGTGCTGTCAAAGCCGGACCAGATCGACCTGCTTAACCGCTCGATCGATTATTTCAAAACGCATAGCGAATTTGACAAGGCCCAGTTCGAAGAAGAAGTGTTCCATCATCCGGAAATGATTAACTCATTCAGGACTTTCGACGGACAGTACCGCAATGAAAATGACCTGGAAATTGGCGACAGTTTTTCCATTTCATCACAGGCCGTGAAAAAACAGGCGAGGGCCTTCAAGAGTGTTTTGAAACTCGATAACAATTTCCACGTTTATATCCATGGGGATAAAACACTCATTGAACGTGGAATAGACCATGATGGCAGGAAATATTATAAGATTTACTACGAGACGGAGAAGTAGCCAGGGGCGGGAGGCAAAGGGTCAAACAGACACAGGTCAGGTACCAACGTTTTCATTTCTTATAACAGGGAATGCATTCCCGTCTTTTCATTTGTTTAATCGCGTAAGAAAGGTCGACATCGGCCACTTCGTGTGTGCAGTTTTTGAGGAAACGGCACTTTTCGGTTTTATGATACACTTCAGCCGTATTGCTCTTGCACACCCAGACTTTAGTCCCGGGATTTGTATTAATACCAACTAGCAGGAGAACGAGGAGTAAGGCTTTCATTGGGCGAAAAATAACCGGAAAACGCCAATATTCAAACTCCTGCTAAAAATGGTTCACCAGTTACTCATTACAGGTGGCGTTATTCTGATAATCGGGTACCTTTTTCTCTATTTCAGAACCTATATGCTACAAAGAGTCTCCTACTGGTATCTTGTCCTGATTCCTTTTATGGTCGCCATTGGCGGATTTGCCTTGCCCGAGATGAGTCCGGCCATTTATATTCCCATCTGGATGGTCATGGCAATCCTGATGGTTACGGCCTTCACGATCATCCGAAACCCGGCCAGGCTCAGGAGCTCGGATAATCTAATATTTCCCACGCCTGCTCCCCTGCTGCTGATTGCACCATGGTTTTTTATTTCGGTCTTTTTTGGATTCGGCCCGCCGCCATCCACTGTTGAGGGATGGGTCGCAAACCTGACCGAACAGCAGGTGCGTTATGCAATTCTCCTGATTCCGGGGTTACTGGTACCTGCAGGATTTGTTATCCTTTGCCGCTACCTTAAACTTGCCGGCGAAACTACATTCAGTGCAATTGGTCAAACCGCCATCCTGATAGCCGCTCCCCTGTTCCTGTTGAACATGGCATACTGGGGTACCTTTCTGGGAGAAGCATTTAAAGGCTTTGTAGCCTCCGGCTCCACCGTGAGGCCCGATTGGTACGCACCCGTCAGGGCGCTGCTTGAATCACTGAGCACTATTGAAGTCGCGTTGTTTTACCTGGCAACATTGGCTTTTGCTTTTTCGTTAAAGAAATCCAGCGTTTTCAAACCGTTTGCGTGTCATATGTACATTGTGTTCAGCATGGCCGGCTTCATTCTCGACATTTGCGGATCCTTCCTGCCCGAACCGGTCTCCTTCGCAGGATACCTGGTGGCTATTCCCGCCATTCCCCTGATAATGCCCTACCTGATGGGAGTAAACCTCCTGAAGCTGGGAAATAAAGGCACAGCAGAACAAAAGTCATCGCTTCAGGTACTCAAACGAGAGAGAACCACAGAAGAGTAGTAGCCATTCAGGATTTTCCGGATTGCGTGTAATCAGGTATTTTCACAGCCTATGGCAAGTGAAGAAATTAGCCTGGCAGCTGTTAAAGCTAAGCCACCGCTTTCTGAGGACTGGACCGTTGTGCTGCTTGGTGCGTTGATCATTATAGTCGCGCTGGGCGGCCTTCATATCCCGGTTCCGGCTTTCGGATGGTCAGACCATACAGATCTTGCATCAAAGGTTTTTACTTCGGAAAACCTTGGGATAATCGGCATCCAGTTTATAATAGTGTCGGCAATTGCCGCTATTGGAGCCGTGCTCACCGGAAGATCATTGCGAAACACCGTGATCGTTGTCCTTTCAGTTTATCTTCTGACGATTCTTGCATTGATTGCGGCGGGAAACAGCACCATGAAATCGCTGAACCTTGAAGCTGTGATCTTCAGTCTTGCCATCGGTTTGCTGATCGGCAACCTTTTTAAACTCCCTGATTGGTTTCGTGCTGCACTTGCCACGGAACTGTACGTTAAAATAGGACTGGTACTGCTGGGCACCAGTGTGATATTTTCTGATATCCTGAAAGCCGGTTCCCTTGGATTGATACAGGCTGTGGTAGTGGTTTTGTCTGTGTGGTATTTTGCTTTCTGGACGTGCAAAAAGCTGAAGGTGGATCCGGAACTCACCATGATGATCTCCAGCGCTGTTTCCATCTGTGGTGTATCTGCTGCCATCGCCACCTCCGGCGCAATCAAGGGCGACAGCAAAAAACTGTCTTACGTGATCTCCATGGTACTGATCACAGCCGTTCCGATGATGATCTTCATGCCATACATAGCGGCTTATTTTAATTTTCCACAGGAAGTAACGGGAGCGTGGCTTGGTGGAAGCATTGACACGACAGGAGCGGTAGTGGCATCGGGTTCCCTGGTTGGTGAAACAGCTTTAAAAATCAGCACCATCGTAAAGTTTTCGCAGAATGTATTACTCGGGCTTGCAGCATTTGCGATCTCCGTTTACTGGACCTACCGCAAAACACCAGATGGATTGCAGGCTGACTCGAAGCCTACACTGAAAGTTATCTGGGAGCGTTTTCCAAAATTTGTACTTGGATTTATTGCAGCATCCGTATTCTTTTCCTTCTTCCTCTCCCCTGCCGCGATAGCACCAGTGAAAGATGGATTAAAAAACCTGCAAGGATTGTGGTTTGCGCTTGCCTTCACCAGCATCGGGCTCGAAACCAACTTCAGGGAACTTTTCCGGAACAACAGCCGCAAACCATTTTACGCGTTCCTGATAGCACAGGTGTTTAATATTATCGTAACGCTGGTGGTGGCTTATTTTCTTTTTGGATAACAACGGCACTTAGAGTCATTCACACTGGCTGGTTAAGCTGCCTTCCTGGAAATCCTTTTAATTGCCGACACAAGTGCAAGCGAGACAACCCCCGCGACAAGCCCAAGTAAAAATTCCTTAAGCATCAACGGCATTCCGGGTAGGAGGTGGTGGATCTGGTCAATGTTGTGATTAAAGATCCCTCCTGCCACAAGCAACAACGCAATTGTTCCGGCAATGCTCAGCAGCTGGATGATCCGGGGAAGTAATCCCACCAGCAATTGCCCAAGCTTTGCCAGGATACCTTTGCCCCTACTGACTTTCACCAGCGAGTATCCGGCATCATCCATCCTGACAATCAGGGCTACCAGGCCATACACACCAACGGTGGCAAGCAATGCGACAACTGAAACGGTCAGGATCTGGATAGACAGGCTTTTGTCGAGGACGGTACCGAGTGCAATGATGACTATTTCCACAGAAAGTATGAAATCGGTAGTCACAGCAGATTTTATTTTTACCCGTTCTTCGTCAGGAGACTGTCTAAGTATTTCGGTGGCAGGTGCCGACTTTTTCGGCTTATGGAACAGGAACTCGTATATTTTTTCAATTCCTTCATATGCCAGGTAGAATGCCCCGGCTACCAGGATAAACGATATGGCTACCGGAAAGAAATAATTCAGCAGGAACACGGCGGGCAGTATGATGACCTTATTGATGAACGACCCTTTCGTAATAGACCAAAGAACC
>SDZZ01000382.1 GCA_004173255.1 Chitinophagaceae bacterium
TCAACCGACTGCTGGTTCCGGAGGTCCAGTTCAGATGACGTCCTGGTAAGGATGTTGGTATACCCTTCCTTTTCCAGTTTCCGTACAATAGAAGACCCGGCCATTCCACGGTGACCGGCTACGTAAATTTTGCTATTCTTTTCCATTCTTATAACCCGTTGAAGTTTTATATCACGTTTAAAAACAAGATCATTGTCCGAAAGTTCGATGATGTCGGGGCAGACTCCTCGCAATTAAGGGGCCATCTACCTGAACGACTACATATGGCAGGGATTTTCGAGGAAATTATGGAATGAAGCGATTGGAGAGCCGCAAGATATTGAAAAACCCGAATTCTGACTAGCCTATTCCCCAATCACCCCCAGGAACCGTTTCATACCGTCACGTTTCCGCTCGTCGAGATTGTAACTCAAATGCACCTTGTAATATTTCTGCAGGTCATAGGTCTCATAGTGCAGGCCGGCAACGATCTCATCGATTTTGCTGATCCCCTCTTCGTTAGCTTCGTCAAATACGCGGATAAATTCCTCGTCCAGCGGACGGGTACTGACCCAGGCGGCAAAGACAAAGGGCAGCCCGGTAATTCCACGCCATTCACTACCCAGGTCGTAGATATACGTGGACACGCGGCGCTGTTCAAGCGCACGGTCGCCAATCACCAGCCCGGCCGTGGTACCAGTAATCTTGTCGCGGTACGACTCGTTATCGGCCTGTATAATTTCAGGATGGATGCCCCACGACTCCTTCATCAGCCATTTCAACAGCGCCACTGACGACCGGCTCTGGTAATCGAGATACACCGTCCTGATCTCCTTCATGGGCACTTCGCTGAACAGGCATACAGAGGCGATCTCACCTTCCGCTCCAATGCAGTGGTTGCCAACTATGTGGTACTCGGGTAAAAGCGGGATGGCCGCAACGGGGATCAGCCCCACATCAACCTGGCCATCGATCAGCATCTGCGCCAGCTTTGCCGGGTATGCACCAGTCAGCTCTATCATCTCGCTGATCGGACCTTTCTGCAAACCATATATCAATGGTTTCGTATTCAGATAATTCACAATACCCACCCGGATCTTCTTCAATTCAGCTATTTTTGCGCAAATATAGCGCAGAAATAAGGTCGCACCTGATTATCGGCCAACTGCTTAACGCTAAATGACTTAATCATGGAACTTACCGCCCTTACTGCCATCTCCGCCATCGACGGACGTTATCGTCAACAGGTCCAGCAACTGGATGAATATTTCTCCGAGTTCGGCCTCATGAAATACCGGGTTACGATCGAGATCGAGTACCTCTTATTCCTTGCCGAAGAAGGTTTCCTCAGCCTTTCCCCGCGCACATCGAAACACCTTCGCACGCTGGCCACTTCCTTCGGGCCGGAACATGCAGCGCAGATCAAAAAAATTGAACAGACCACCAACCACGATGTAAAAGCAGTGGAATATTTCCTGAAAAAAGAACTGGAAACGAGCGGTGGCAAAAAAATACTGGAATGGGTGCACTTCGGTCTCACCTCGCAGGATATCAACAACACCGCCATTCCCCTTTCCTGGAAACATGCCATCGAATACGAATACCTGCCCTCGCTGCTCAACCTTAATATGCAGTTCCGGTTGCTGGCAAAAGAATGGAAGAATATCCCGATGCTGGCACACACGCATGGCCAGCCCGCCAGTCCAACCCGCCTCGGTAAAGAGATCATGGTTTTCAACGAACGGATCCAGAACCAGATTGAACAATTTATCCATATCCCATTCAGTGGAAAATTTGGTGGGGCAACAGGCAATTTCAACGCGCATAATGTGGCGTTCCCGAAAACAAACTGGGTAACATTCGGCAACGATTTCCTGGATAAACTGGGTCTCAGCCGCCAGCAGTTCACCACCCAGATCGAGCACTACGACAACTTCGCGGCCCACTTCGATTGTATGAAAAGGATCAACAATATCCTGATCGATTTCTGCCGTGATGTCTGGACTTATATCTCGATGGAATATTTTAAACAACGCACGAAAGCCGGCGAAGTAGGTTCTTCGGCAATGCCGCACAAAGTCAACCCGATTGATTTTGAAAATGCGGAAGGCAACCTGGGTCTTGCCAACGCTATCTTTGAACACCTTGCTGCCAAACTCCCGATCTCACGCCTGCAGCGGGACCTGACCGACTCAACCGTACTTCGAAATATCGGTGTACCATTTGCCCATACCATTATTGCAATGCGTTCCATTGAGAAAGGCCTGGGTAAACTCGTCATCAACCCGTCAAAGATTGAGGCTGACCTGGAGAAAAACTGGGCGGTGGTATCGGAAGCCATCCAGACCATCCTGCGCCGCGAAAATTATCCGCAGCCCTACGAAGCACTCAAGGACCTTACGCGGGGTAACCAGTCCATCACCAAACAATCCATCTCCACCTTCATCGACGGACTCAAAATTGACAACGAACTTAAAAAGACGCTCAAAAAAATCACTCCACAAAACTATACCGGGGTAATGGCGAAGTTCTGACAAGGTCATCGCGAACTAACCCGACATTTAATTACAATAAACGATCAAGGCCTTCATCACGAAGGCCTTTGTTTATAGTTTAAGGATTCATTCCGCCAGGAGTTCAAAAATCAAACGGAATTGCTGAGCCTTTACGGGAGCGGTGCGCGGCATGTCTCAAATCCACACGAAAGCGGCTGCCCCTCCCGTTACAGCGAGGCAAACCGGTTGGTTTTTGAACGCTGTCCAATGAAGCAAATAAACCTAAACCCCTTCCTTATGAATCTCCGATGTAAAATGGAATTTAATCTCCGGATTATTTGCAATCTCAGTATTTAAGAACCATTCGCTCTGCGCCAGGTACACCATATGGTCATCCTTGTCCATCGCAATATTTGTCTGCTTAAACCTCGAAAAATCGAGCAGTTTTTCTTTATTCGTACTCGTCAGCCAGCATGCCTTGTAAAACGGCATCGAATTGAACACGACCGACGCGCCATACTCGTGCAACAGCCGGTACTGAATTACTTCAAACTGCAGTTCACCGACACAACCGATAATCTTTTTGTTCCCGCCAAACTGGGTAAATAACTGCGCAACCCCTTCATCCGTCAACTGCATCAAACCTTTCTCCAGCTGTTTGGTCTTCATCGGATCCTTGTTCACCACCTCCTTAAAAATCTCCGGTGAAAACGACGGGATCCCGGTAAAATAAAAATCCTCCCCTTCCGTCAGTGTATCACCGATCTTGAAGTTCCCCGTATCAAACAAACCCACCACATCGCCGGCATAGGCATCCTCAATCACACTTTTATCACGGGCCATAAATGAATATGGGTTACTGAACCGTACATCTTTCTCCAGCCTTACGTGATGGAAATATTTATTCCTTTCGAAACGGCCCGAACAAACACGCAGGAATGCAATCCGGTCGCGGTGTTTGGGATCAAGGTTCGCATGGATCTTGAAAATAAAACCACTCAGTTTGTCTTCTTCCACATCCACCATCCGCGTGGTTGTTTCGCGGCTGCGGGGTGTCGGTGCAATACTGATAAACGTATCCAGCATTTCCTTTACACCAAAATTGTTGATCGCACTTCCAAAAAACAGCGGTGCCACAAGTCCCGCCTGGTAATCTTCCACATTGAGCTCCCCATGCACCATGTCCACCAGCTCCACATCCTCGCGCAACTGGTTAGCGTCTTTTTCTCCCAGTTTCTGGTCCACCACCCCGTCTTTCAGGTCCGACACGGAAATAGTATCATCGCCCTGGGCCTTGGTATTCGCAGTAAACAGCACCAGGCTTTTATCGTACAGGTTATAAACCCCTTTAAAATCCTTACCACTGCTGATGGGCCAGCTCATCGGGTGCAGGCTCAGCTTCAGTTCCTTTTCAATTTCTTCCAGGATGTCAAACCGGTTTTTGCCGTCGCGGTCCATCTTATTCACAAATACAATGACCGGCGTATCACGCATCCGGCACACCTCCATCAGCCTGCGGGTCTGGTCCTCTACCCCGTTCACACTGTCCACCACCAGGATCACACTATCCACCGCCGTCAGTGTCCTGTAGGTATCTTCCGCAAAGTCCTTGTGACCCGGTGTATCCAGCAGGTTGATCAATGTATTGTTGTATTCAAAACTCATGACCGATGTGGCTACCGAGATACCCCGTTGCCGTTCGATCTCCATGAAGTCACTTGTCGCGTGCTTTTTGATCTTGTTACTCTTCACCGCACCGGCCACCTGGATGGCACCACCAAACAGCAGGAACTTTTCCGTAAGGGTCGTTTTACCGGCATCGGGGTGACTGATAATCGCAAATGTGCGCCTGCGCTTTACTTCGTTGTGATATTTCATATTGTACCTGCACGGCCGGGGATTTACCGTCCGTGCTTTTTTAAGGCGGCAAAGGTAACAATTAGCGGGCAATCGGCTAC
>SDZZ01000383.1 GCA_004173255.1 Chitinophagaceae bacterium
TGTTGCTTAACTCCATAATCCATCACGGCAATGCGAACAGCAGAATCGGCAGGTCCACGTTCGTAAGCGGCCGAAGTGCTCACTTTTGACGCAAGCTCCAGCCCATCCATATCCGGTACATCCGCCAGTTTCTTTTTGAGCGCTTCCACATCCGTGGTTTCCGAGGAGATGATACAGTTCATTGCCCCTTTGGAGCGGATATGTGAAACGAGCGCGCGTGTGTCCACGCCCTCGATCGAAACAATCTTGTTTGCCTTCAGGTATTCTTCGAGCGAACCCTGCGCCATTTTACGTGAATAAGACTCTTCCAGGTTACGGCCGATCAGGCCATTTATCTTTACACTGTCCGATTCAATGTCTCCATCTTTTACCCCATAATTCCCTACGTGTACCGAATTCATGATCAGGATCTGACCGAAGTAACTTGGGTCTGTAAAAACTTCCTGGTAGCCGGTCATGCCGGTATTGAAACAAATCTCACCGGTGGTGGTTCCTATTGCACCAAAAGCCTTTCCATGGGCTACGGTTCCATCGGCCAAAACGAGTACTGCGGGCAATTGTTTTTCTGTCATTATGAAGAGTTACCTGTTTAACAAATTGCGCAAAAGTAACGATGAAATCGGTTCCCCGGGCCAAAATTATTGCACAAAACGGCAGGCCTTATCCACAGGGGATTTCGGCATTGAAAGCCGGGCGGAGTCATTCCGGTGGAATTTTTTGCCGCCGGGGAATCCACTGCAACGGAACCCGCTGCCATACAACAAAGGCCGCTCCCCGGCTTTCACCGGCGGAACGACCCCTTTGTCTTTCACCCATATAATGATTTGCTTAAAGACGTCCTACCGAACCGGATCCGCTCACGTTACTCGTGATCACCGGGTTGCCGCGGTATTTCACTTTCCCGCTGCCTGAAATTCCGATTTTCAGGGTCTCGGAAGCGTTTACTTCTACCTTCCCGGAACCCGAAATGTGCACTTCCGCTTGTTTACTTTCTAAATCTGCGACCTCAATGTCGCCGCTCCCGCTGATCTCCAGGTCTGAGTTGTTGGCAACCCCGGCCTTCACCCTGATCTTTCCCGACCCATTGATTTTGGCAAACAGTTCTGTTGCTGAAAGGTTATTGAACTCGATAAAGCCCGATCCGTTGATCAGCAGGTCTATCAGTTCCGCGTTTACGGCTGACGCGGACGTGAGGTTACCGGATCCATGGATTTCTGCCTTGTCAAGGAAGGGCATCGTGATCCTGAACACTGGCTCGTCGTGCGAACTCACATTGGTATTGTTTTTACGAAACCGGATTACAAGGTCATTACCCTGTTTTTCGGTGATAATTTCATCAAGGATGTTCTGCTGGGCAAGCAGTTCAACTTTGTAATCCGTTCCCTGTGTAAAAATAGTCCGCGCCGGCACTTTCAGTACCAGGCCGGAAAAACCGGTGATTGTTCTTTCTTCAGAAACCGTTGGCCCCTCGCCTTTCATTTTCGAGCACGACACCAGCAGCACCAGCATCGATAACACGGCTGCCGCTTGTTTGATTTTTTTCATCTGTTGTTTAAGGTTTAATTGTAATTATTGAAAACTTATGCCGGTGTGTGGTGTAAATCAGGAACTAGTTTTCGATCCGCAGGAAATTCCCGTTGCTGTCGAACAGTAACTCCACTCCTGTTGAAAGTTTTACATCCTGGCTGGTATCGTTCGGGTCCCAGGCACGGATAAATGCGGTTGGGTAATTTGTATTGACGTAAGTGACTATCAATGCAGGGAGGATTGCATCAGGTATTTTCTCCGTGCCTTCAATTTCCTTTATTTCCCCTTCCCTATTGAAGTCCAGTTGCGTGTTGTTATCCAGGTAAACATGGTATGCAGTTTTCAGGTCATCCCTTTCTTTCACTACCTGTCGGATGGCCTGGTCGGAGTAATGTGTGTTGATAAAACTGGTTGCTTTCGCTGGGAGATCATCATTCTGGATCACCTGTTCCTTATCACAGGATACCAATAAAAACATAGCAGGTACTGACATTGCGAGGATAAACTTTTTCATGATTGCAGGTTTGAGCTTATAATTAAATTGTCATTGTTATAAACAGTCTGACAACGATTATCTCCCCTACCCCTACGCGCATTTGAAAAACTTTTTTACCGGTGAAAAAACACCAAGGGAAAGTTCATTTCAACAGTAATTTGCTCCACCTCGATAGTAGCTTCGGTTAATGGAAATAATTCATGAATACTTTACATACATACTTACAGACTTCCGCAAAAATGTTCTTTACGTTGGAGTCACCAACAATCTTAAACAAAGGATCTGGGAACACTTCAAACAGCGGGGCGAGTCAAAAACATTTGCCGGTCGCCATTCGACGTTCTACCTCGTGTATTATGAAACGACGAAATACATCAGGAATGCAATTGCACGTGAAAAAGAAATCAAGGATTTCAACAGATCGAAAAAAATAGACTTGATAAAGTCATTCAACCCTGAAATGAAATTTTTAAACAAAGAGTTTTTTGGAGAATGGCCGCCACGTTATAAAATGGATAATAGGTTCCCTCCGGGATGATCCCTCCGGGATGACAACGGATCCTTACGGGATGAGGTCCCTACGGGATGACAAGAGTCCCTACGGGATGTGGTCCCTACGGGATGACAACTAGAACAACGCAACCCCGACATTCCAGCCAATCCACCCTCTTGTTTTATCCAGCCCCGTTTTGAACGAATGATAATCCGATGGCAATGCATATGCCCTGTAGCCTTTTACAGCAATATCCTGGTCGGAATAATAAGCGGCAATGGATGGCCCTCCAAAAATGCGAAATCCTTTGAACGGCTGTATATTCAGGTTAAGATGAAGCTTGCTCAGCAGGTTGGTGTAATCCCAGCTGCCGAGGTACATGTATTGACAGGTGAGCTCCGGGTTCAGCGACATCCACCGCGTGACGCGGGCTTCGGTTCCAAGCCCGTATCCAAAACTGTAGGCTTTGTCGTTCTTATCATCGCCCAGGTTCATCCCGCCCTGCAGGATGCTGTAGAATTTCCGGCTGCCGGTTTTATAGGCGAGATTGGTATTCAATACTTCGTTGGTCGATAACGCGAGTTTGTGATAGCCCTTCAGCACAATATTGATCAGGCCAATACTGTATCCGTCCGATGTATCGGAAATATTGATCAGGCCAATCTGCACCCCGCGGTTTTTCTTCGCATAATTCAGTACCGATGCCACCTGTAAGCCACGCAGCTCACCCCCTGCCATATTGGATACCCCGGCCACCTGCATGCCATCCACGTTTTTCTTTACATAGTTGGCAACCGATGATGCCTGGAAGCCGCTCAGGCTGCCGAGCAGGCCATTGGTAACGCCTGCAGCCTGGAAACCGGTGACCGAGCCACCAGTTACGTTGAACAATCCCGCCACCTGCACGTATTTTACATCCTTGCGGTTCAGGTTAAATAATCCGCCGATCTCCATTCCGTTTACCCCGCCGGTATAACCGCCGAGTACATTGAAGGAGACATTATGGATTACCTGCCCGCTCATTTTACCCTGCGTACTGATACCCGGTATCACGGATACCTGGAAAGGTTTTTTGGTTATAAACTGCTTTAAGTTCAGACTCTGTACTTTTTGTTTGGCCGATAACAAAAACTTCGCGACAGCAGTTTGTTCCACCTCTGTTTTCTCAACGGTCACAACCGCCGCTGGCGCCGTATCGCGTACACGGGCAATAGAGGAATCGACCACCTCAAAAACATTCGGGACCGAAACAAAAACAGTGTCTGCCACGGGAACTATTGCGATCACCAGCTGCATATCAAATTTCGGCTGGATGGTAACGGTGGTGTCCTCAAATGAATATTTGCTGACCGACAACGACGTTGTCGGGTATTTGCTTTTCAGTTTCAACTCGAAGCGGCCCTGCTCATCCGTCAGCGCCGACACCAGCTGCCGCGTATCATACACACTTACATTAACCAGCTTTTCCCCGGTTTCGCTGCTGACCACATAACCGGAAATGGTGTACACATTATCGGTCACCGCCGTCTTTTCCGTTACCGTGGTTAATTTCAACGCGACCCTGCGTAGTATGATATAGTTACCGCTTTCCTTGTATTCATACTGGTCATTCAGCAGCTGCCCGAGCACCTGACGCACGCTCCGGTTGCTGGCCGACAGGGTCACCAGGCTATCCCTTTTCAAAATCTGGCTGTTATAGGAAAATGTAAAACCACCCTTGTCACCAATGATCGAGAGTACATCATCCAGCCGCTGGCGCTGTACATCCACCGAGATCCTTTTCTCGAGCAGTCCCTGTGAAAAAAGGAGCGTGACCAGGCAGCTCAGTGCTGCGGTCAGGATAACTCTCCGGCTGGTTTGCATGGAATAATATGCTTAATGAATAATAATC
>SDZZ01000384.1 GCA_004173255.1 Chitinophagaceae bacterium
GGACAATGTCAAACGCCAGCACATGGGAAATCTCCAGCACAACAAAACCATTGTGGTAAGTAGTCCGGGTACCTCACTTGCTGTTTGCGGATCCACCAATTTCAGCTGGCGCGGATTTTTTGTGCAATCGAACAACGCAGTCGTCCTTACCGGAACCAAGGCTATCAAACCATTTCTCGCAGCATTTGAAAATTACTGGACCAACGCGAAAACTTTCCGGACCACTCCTTCGGCCACATGGAAAAGCCTCGGCCTGACGGGCATCAGTGCAAAAGTTGCCTTTTCCCCACATAACGCCGAAAACGCATTGCTGGCAACAGTTGCGGCAGATGTGGCCAAGACAAAATCCACCCTCCTGTTCTCCCTGGCGTTCCTGTACCAGACTCCGGGCATCATGCGGGATACACTAATCAAAGCCACTTCCAATAACTCCTTATTCGTGTATGGGATCAGCGATAAGCGGGTTGGCGGCTTCGACTTACTACAGACCGATGGTAACGTAGCACCGGTTTTCCCATCAGCCCTGGTCAAAAAAAACACACCCCAGCCATTCAAAGCCGAACCCGCCGGAGGCGGCGGCAATCGTATGCATCATAAATTTATCGTGGTTGATTTTGACAAGCCCAGTGCGCGGGTATACCTGGGTTCGTACAACTTCTCCAATCCGGCAGACAATTCCAATGGCGAAAATTTATTATTGATCAGGGACCGCAGGATTGCGGTGTCCTACATGATTGAAGCCATCCGCATCTTTGACCATTACCGTTTCCGGGTGTTGCAGCTGGATGCCGGCACTGCCGTTACGCAGCTGGCACTCAAAAAGCCACCTGCAATCGGGGAAAAAGCCTGGTGGGCTTCATCGTATGAGAATAAAAGGAAAATACGGGACAGGGAAATTTTTTCTTGAGGACCGGCGGGGATTTCAACAACCCTGAACTGCTAAGCAATAAGAACCATCGATACAGGCCGGCACCAATTAAAAGTGCACCAGGGAATGATAACCTTTTCCATGTTTAATCGAACACCGATAACGTTGCCTCAACGATATCTGCAAACACTTTTTTATCCTTGATGGATTTGGAAGATACCTGTATTCCTTTTATTGAATTGGAAACAAACCGGGCAAGCGCCCGTGCATCCTGTTTTGTTTTGAATTCACCGTTTTCAAGACCCTTTTTAATGGCTTTCAAAAAGGCATCTTCCACCATTTCCTCATTCCTGGTAACGATCTTCATTACTTCGGGATCATGGCTGGCCGTTTCCACATTGGCATTGACCATAAAACAACCCTTGCGTTGTTTATCACCCAGCATATCGCTGGTTACATGTTCGAGAAGTTTGCGGATTGCCTCTTTACCTGATACAGCAGAAGACACAATAGCACAAAGCTGTTTGGACCCTTCCTGCTGGTAATGCGCCAGTGCCTTGATGTACAGCTCATGCTTGTCACCAAACGTATCGTACATACTTGAACGGCTGATACCGAGTCCATCAACCAGTTCCTGCATGGACGTGCCATTGTAACCCTTGTGCCAGAACAGGCAAACGGCTTTATTCAGCACTGCATTTTCATCAAAATCTTTTGTCCTTGCCATAGCAAAAAAAGCTTTAGCCCCCGAAAGGGCAAAGCTAGTTAATTAATGATTATCGTCGGGCTTACCTTACGCCACCGCTTGCAAGCAGCGTTTCGCCGGTCAGCCATCCTGAATCATCTGATGCCAGGAAAACTGCAATCGGCGCTATGTCTGTCGGTATACCAATACGTCCAAGCGGCGTCATTTTTACCGCCTCATGATGGAAGTCACTTCCTATAAATCCGGCGGCTATCGACCCTTCTGTTTCCACCATACCCGGGTTGATCGAGTTAACGCGGATTTTCCGGTGACCAAGTTCTTTCGATAATACCTGGGTGATTGAATCAACGGAACTCTTGGTTGCCGTGTACACGGAACTGTTTGGAGGAGTTATCCTTGACACGGCGGAGCCGATGTTGATAATACTTCCGCCCTTTTCACCAAAACCATTCACAGCGGCCTGGCTAACGAGCAACACGCCGAGCACGTTGGTATCAAACTGCCTTTTGAACTCTTCAGGTGTTACCTGTTCGATGGGAGTAAATTGGTAAATGCCGGCATTGTTGACCACCACGTCAGCTGCGCCAAAGACTTTTTTAGTCTCGTCGAAAAGGCGTGTTACCTGGTCGGGTTGCGAAACGTTGGCCTGCACAGCCACTGCCTTGCCTCCGGCACCGGTAATTTCTGCCACTACTTTGTCGGCCCCGGTTTTATCAGACGAATAGTTAACTACTACCGCTGCGCCCTCTGCGGCTAAACCTTTCGCAATGGATGAGCCAATACCCTTTGATGCACCAGTAACTATCGCTACCTTATTTTCTAACTTTTTCATGTTGATGATTCGTATTTTGGAACGAATGTTCCACAAAGATATATAATTCCGGAACGTACGTTCCAAATATATTTTGTTAAAGTGCTATTTTAGACCAGCCAAAAAACCATCATATGAAACTTGCCCGCCTTTCGCTGCTCTTCGTCTTCGCTATTGCCATGCATTCCTGCTCAAAGGAAAAGGAGAACAAAAACATCATGCGCGTAAACTTCGAGGGACAGGAATTCTTGCTGGATTACTCTACAAAAGCAGATTACCGGAATTCTGACCAGGGGGGAACAGTGACCATGTCAGGGATTGGGAAAGGGACAAGTCCGAAGAGTATCTCCATCGGCCTGCTCAGCATGGAGTCCTTGACAACAAAAAAATATGTGTACGATTCATCAAATGATGATCCCATCATCGGTATTGCCTTTGACCCTATCGGCGATGGCAGTTTTTACCGTGGTGGAAGCCAGGGTAGTGGACCTTTCTCACTCACCTTTCTTTCACTTAGCGACTCAAGGGTAAGTGGAAATTTCCAGGGTGTTGTTACACTGGGCAACGCAAGTACCACAATCACCGGCAGCTTTGACCTGCCAGTCGAATGATGTAGTACCTGCAGCAATATTTACCTGAACAAGCGGTGGTGGGAACTTCGGCTGCCCGACCGGCACCATGCGCAACAAATAACCCTGCAACAGATACTATCTTCCGCCATCCGTTGTAACTCTCGTACCTGTTTTTTCCAGTTAAGTGTAACTGAGATTTCCTCTTCCCCTCAACTTCCTTTCTTATTTCCCAAGGCATGCCCTTTGCCCTTGTTTTAACATACGTGGCCGCGTTGTAAAAACATTTTAAAAATCAAAGAGTGCATTATGAAAATTAAGAATAACTGGTCAGGCAGATTCCTGGTAGTAGCACTGGTAACGGCAGCCGCCCTTACCATGACCGCATGCGATAAGGACGACGATGATAACAATATTGATAACCGACCTTACACCATAAGTGGGAACGCCGCAGGCTCGCAGATGGTACCTTCAGTAGCGGGAACCGGAACGGGAACCTTTAATGGAACCTACAACCCGGCCACCCGCCAGATGAATTACACTACCAACTGGAACGGGCTGACTGGCGCTCCCACTTCGGGTGGCTTTTACACCGGTGCCAGCGGTGTGGCCGGAACCGCAGCCGGTAGCCCATGGACGATAGGCACCGACTGGACAGGTACCGGCTCAACAACCGGCTCATGGACACTGACCCAACAGCAGGCAACAGACATGATGAACGGAAACATGTATTATTCGATGGGCACGAGCACAAATTCAGGCGGTGAAATCCGCGGACAAATGTCAGCAACGAGGTGAGTTCATAAATATTGTCAATCAGAGCCAAGGCTTTCCATGAGGAAAGCCCTTTTTATGGTTCCATGCCCACTGTTGACCGGCTTGCAACCAGTTGTTTTGCTACCGCAATGTATGTTGTCGAAAAAAGCAGGGATAACCCGGTAACCGCCACGGCAAACCTGAATGTGTCGCCCGACACCAGGTTCATTCCATAAGCCATGGAACAGGCAAGGAGGGCGAATTCACCCGTCTGTGAAAGGAGACTGCCGTTGATAATGCTTTCGCGCCAATTCATTTTCAGGCACCGGAAAACCACTGCTGAAAAGAGACTGTTTAATAACATCACGAGCAGTGTAACTGGCAATATAATACCGGCATTGGAGAAAATAAAAGCCAGGTACGGCCCGAGGATGATACCTGCAATGATGTACGCTACCTGGTATGGCTGGCGTAATTTTTTCAGTGTAAAAATGGCCAGCGTAATAACCAGGAACAAAATGCTGAAGGATACAAGCGTGTCATGCATATCATTCATTTAAAAAAACAGGCTCCGTGACAAGTCACCGCAGCCTGATGGTCATCAACTAAACCACTTAACCGACCTCGATGGAGCGTGAAATTTTCCGCGCATTCTCTTTTTTGGGAATACTGAGTGTAAGTATTCCATTCT
>SDZZ01000038.1 GCA_004173255.1 Chitinophagaceae bacterium
GCTGATGTATTTTGACAACAACCTGAACTCCCTCATCAACCTGCTCAAATGTGTACAGGAGTTCAATATCACCCGTTTCGTTTTTTCATCTTCCTGTACTGTATATGGTAATCCTGATTCCATCCCGGTTACGGAAAAGACCGGCACCAAACCGGCTGAATCACCCTATGGTGCTACCAAACAGATGGGGGAAGAAATTATCCGTGAGTTTGCCCGCAGCGAAGGCACACAGGCCATCCTGCTCCGTTACTTCAACCCGGTAGGCGCGCACAGTTCGAACGTGATTGGCGAAATGCCGGTGGGCCGCCCTCAAAACCTGGTCCCGGCCATCACCCAGACAGCCATCGGCAAACTGCCCAAGATGGTTGTGTATGGTGATGATTATGATACCCGCGACGGATCCTGCCTGCGCGATTACATCCACGTAGGCGATATAGCCCATGCACATACCCTTGCAATCCGTTATATGGAAAAATCGGATGGCGAGCTCAAACAAACCATCTTCAACCTCGGTACAGGGTTGGGGGTAACCGTTCTTGAAGCGATCCAGTCGTTCGAGAAAGTAAGCGGGGTTAAACTTAATTACGAAATCGGGCCACGCCGTTCGGGTGATGTGGTGGCTATTTATGCCAACAATGACCTGGCTACTTCCGAACTCGGATGGGTACCCAAATATGGCCTCGATGAAATGATGGCCACTGCCTGGGAGTGGGAGAAAAGACTGAAGGCAGATGCGGATATTTTTGGCGCTGCCCCACCTCAGTTGAATTGAGCGGATATTTTTGGCGCTGTTTCACCCAAACTGAATTGAGCGGAATTTTAGGCGCTGTTTCACCCCAATTGAATTGAGCGGAATTTTAGGCGCTGCTTCACCCCAATTGAATTGATTTTCCAACGATCTTTATAGTCCGGCCAACTGAACCAATGCCGGCTTCACTACAGGGAAACCTGCACAATATTTTAACTATGGAATTAAAGGATATTCAACCGACCGGAAATAAGGACACCAGAAGCGGTTTTGGTGATGGCATTGTTGAAGCAGCGCGTAAGAATCCCAATGTGGTGGCCCTCACGGCTGACCTCGCTGGTTCGCTGAAGCTGAACCAGTTTATCAAGGAGTTCCCTGAAAGGTTTATCCAGTGCGGCATTGCCGAGGCAAACATGGTCGGTATCGGTGCGGGTATGACCATTGGTGGCAAGATCCCGTTCACGACTACTTTTGCCAACTTTTCCACCGGCAGGGTCTATGACCAGATCCGCCAGTCGGTGGCCTACAGCAATAAGAATGTAAAAATCTGTGCATCACATGCCGGCCTTACCCTGGGGGAAGACGGCGCCACGCACCAGATCCTGGAAGATATCGGGCTCATGAAAATGCTTCCGGGCATGACGGTTATTGTTCCCTGCGATTATGCACAGACCAAGGCCGCCACGGAAGCGATAGCGGAATATGAAGGCCCGGTTTACCTGCGGTTCGGGCGCCCGGTGTGGCCCATTTTTACCAAGGAATCCGACTTCCAGATCGGCAAGGCGCAGGTGTTCTCCGAAGGAACCGACGTCAGTATTTTTGCATGCGGGCACCTGGTATGGACTGCTATCCAGGCTGGTATTGAGTTACAGGCGAAAGGCCTCAGCGTGGAAGTGATCAATATCCACACCATCAAACCACTTGATGAGGAAGCGATCCTGAAATCATTGAAGAAGACAAAATGTGCGGTTACTGCAGAAGAACATAATATTATCGGCGGACTGGGTGACGCGGTTGCCCAGGTAGCGGCAAAACATTTCCCTGTGCCAATCGAATACGTCGGGACAAAAGATACCTTCGGCGAAAGCGGTACCCCAAAAGAACTGCTGAAAAAGTATGGCCTGGATGTTCCCGATATCGTTGCTGCGGCCGAAAAAGTGATCGGACGCCGGAAAAACGGTTAAACAATTCCCTTTCCCGCAGGTCTCACCTGTACAAAATCAACGAATGGCCCAACCAGCGGCGACCGACGCAGAATTACTGATTCAATTTCGCGAACCCGCTACAAAAGAGCGGGCCTATACCACCCTGATCACGAAATACCAGGAGAAATTGTACTGGCATATCCGGAGGATGGTCGTTGATCACGATGACGCTAACGACGTATTACAGAATGTTTTTATCCGTGTATGGAAAGGGTTGGAAAATTTCCGGGAAGACAGCCAGCTTTATACCTGGTTGTACCGGATTGCCACGAATGAAAGCCTGACCTTCCTGGAACAACAGAAAAAGAGGGCATCCATCAGCCTGAGCAATGAAGATTCCGGTTTGTCCGACAAAGTGCGGGCTGATGAGGGCTTTGATGCCAACAAACTGGAGTGGAAACTGCAGCTTGCCATACAACAACTTCCTGACAAACAGCGCGTCGTGTTCAGCCTTCGCTATTACGACGAGATGCCCTACGAAGAAATGAGCAGGGTGTTGGAAACCAGCGAGGGAGCCCTGAAGGCCAGCTACCACCATGCGGTGAAAAAAGTGGAAGATTATATCCTGAATCATTAAACCCCGGGCCAGAGGACTGGTCTAACAGACGCCACACATGTCAAACCCTGAAAACATATCAAACGAACTCAACGAACTGAAAAGTTCACTCGCAGGCTCCGGCCGGCCGGGTGGTTCTTTTGCCGTTCCGCAGGGTTATTTTGACGGGTTTGCACAAAATATGCTCGAACGGGTGCGGTTGCTTGATGTTAGCGATGAACTGGCCGGCCTGTCACCTGTTCTTGCCGGTGTCCCGAAGGTGAACCCGTATTCGGTGCCGTCGGGTTACTTTGATTCGCTGGACCCGATGGTTCCCAATCGCGACGAGGACATCAGCCTTTCTCCCCTGATGAAAGGTTTGCAGAAAAAACAATCATTCAGTGTTCCTGAGGGTTATTTTGGTAAAATGGCAGCGCCCTCGGTTGCTGATCCCGTGTCGCCACTTCTTGAAAGTATTTCCCGTGTTACACCTTATACCGTTCCTGCCGGTTACTTCGCATCGCTGAACCCGATGCAGCAGGTTGCTGAGCCCGTGTCGCCGCTGCTTGACAGTATTTCGCGTGTTACGCCTTACACAGTTCCTGCCGGTTACTTCGCATCGCTTGAACCCATGGCCGCTGTGCGGCCTGCAAAGGTGATCAGCATGGGCGCATCCAGGTGGAAACAATATGCAGCCGCGGCATCTGTGGTCATCGTGATTTCGCTGGGAAGCATTTTTTATTTCAATCGCAATACATCCGACTCGGCTGACAATATTATTGCAGCTGCAGCCAAGGAGGCCCCTGCCAGGGCTTTGGATGATTTCTTTAACCTGGATGATGCGGCTATTGACCAGGCGATCCAGTCCGACAACCGTATACTTGCTGCCGTAAAGGCGCAGGATGCCAAGGAAATCAGTAAACTGGTGAAGAATGTACCTGACAAAGAAATCCAGGCGTTTTTAAACGAGACCGAAAGTGCGGAGTCTGATATAGATGAAGACCCACTACTTAACTAACATGAAAAGATTTTTACTCATACTCGGTTTATTGTTTGCCACTACCCTTCACCTTTCCGCACAGGAAGACGATGATTCGGATGACAACGAAACCATCCGTGACAAGATGAGTGAGTACATCCAGAAGAAACTGAATCTCAGCAACGAGGAGGCCAGCAAATTCAAACCCACCTTTATCCAGTACTTCAGGGAGTGGCGCGCCACTATCCGCGAAAACAGGGGTGACAAACTCGTGCTCAAACAAAAGGTTGCTGATCTCCAGATCAGGTACCGCGACCGCTTCAAAGGCATCATCGGTGAGCAAAGAAGCAACGAGGTCTTCAACCACCAACGCGACTTCATCCAACGTCTCCGCGAAGAAGTAAGGGACCGCCGCCAGAAAAATGACCGGCGACGAAACTAGCCTTGTTTAATGTGAAGAGCACGCTGTGCTGGTTGCCAGACTAGCTAAATCAGAAAAGTGGAGCAAACAGGATTGGCGAGGCATCAGGCGGGAGGCCCGCATACCGACTCAACGCCAAAGCAGACCCTGGCCTGCCGGCGGAGCCGCGGCAACCTGTTTGCCCCACGCTCCACCCCATCATTTACGATAAATCAGCGCAGAACGCACGAGACCTTGCCCATCACAAAGATTCAAGCCTTCAACACCGGCGTTTTAAAGTCATGGTAAAAAAGGAAGGTCCATTTTTCTTCAGCCCCCTTCTCCCACCATTGTTTCCGCAACTCCATCGCCTTCTTCCCATCATGGTCATACTTCGCGGCATACCGCTGTTTCATCTGCGGCAGTTGCGGCGCATCATCGGCCCCGAAAAAAATGATCTCTTCTTCCTCGCGGATCCAGAAAACCTGGTGGAACATCGAGTGGGCACCGGTTACCTGGTACTCGATATAATTGTCAATAAGACCATGGTCTTCCGTCAGCAACACTACGTTGCTCGCCCCCTTTAACGCCTGTATTTCTTCAGGTAAATAACTCGGAAGCCCCTTATCCAGCGCATAGTCGAGTTCACGTTCCTGCACGTAGTAGGTAGCACCTGGGAAACAAAGCCGGCTGCGGTCGCTGTCTTCCGACACGGCGCCTGCATGGTCCTTGTGCAGGTGACTCATCAGTACTTTGGTGATGGACCCCGGATCAATACCGGCTTCTTTCAGGTTTTTATGTAACTGCATCACACCATTTCCATCGGAAAAACCCAGACCCGTATCGATCAGCAACACATCCTTCGACGTGATCACCACAAAGGGCTGGATCTCTACCAGCAGGCTGCCCACCGGCCGGGCTTTGAGCACATCGGTTCCATCATCAAACGGCACAAATTGTTTGGTCTTGTCAATCGTGAATGTGCCTTCAGAGAGCGGAATAATTTTCATGCGGCAAATGTCGTTCATTCCACGCAAAAGGCCGACCAGCGCTGGCTTTTAGACAACCTTAACTTTTCAACTGGCTGAGACCTGTAATTTTGGGGATGGACCTGAAACTTTACCTGCTCATCTTTGCTGTTTCCATTTGTTGCGCCGCCAGTTCGCAGGAAACGCTGAAGGGCGTAGTGAGGTCGGCCCAGACTGGTCTCACTATCGAAAATGTTTCTGTCCGCAACCTGGCTACAAAACAGGTACACCTGACCGACCGCAACGGACTGTACAGCATCCGTGCTTCGGAAGATGATACCATCATTTTTTCCATTACGTCATATACCCCCGATACATTGAAGGTGACCTATGGCCAGTTGATCACTTCCTATGATCCGGAGCTGCAGCTGAATATGGTATCGCTGAAAGGCGTAACCGTTCGCAGCAACTACCAGCTGGATTCGATCAACCGGGCTGCATCCTACCGGGAACTGAAAGGTGGAATGCGTGGCATTACCGGCGGCAACCGGCCGACCGATGGTGTTGGTATTTCTATAAGCCCACTCAGCTATTTTTCTCAGCGGGCCAAACAGCAACGGCAGGCCAAAAAACGGATGGAGACAAACGAAGAGACCTTCTATGTGGACGATAAATTTTCACCCTACACGGTAGCACGGCTTACAAAACTGCAGGGTGATTCGCTCAGCCTGTTCCTCTATATGTACCGCCCATCGTATAAAAAGGCGCGCAGGATGGACCGCGATGACATGATTGAATACATCAGTGATAAACTGATCCTCTTTCGCAACAGGAGTAAGGAACAGGAACATTAACGAAGCACCATCTGCCTGTCGGCATCCAGCCTGATCAGGATGAAAAGCATAATAGTAAACGTCAGCAGCGAGGTACCTCCATAACTGATAAAAGGCAGCGGGATCCCGATTACCGGGGCCAGCCCGATCGTCATGGCCACATTCACAAACATGTGGAAGAACAACACTGCGGCTACGCCATAGGCATACACCCGGCTGAACACACTGCGCTGGCGTTCTGCAACCGCCACAATGCGGAAGAGCAATAACAGGTAAATACCAACCAGCACAAAACAACCCACAAAGCCAAACCCTTCACCAATGGTGTCGAAAATAAAGTCGGTCCGTTGCTCGGGAACAAAACCGTACCGTGTCTGGGTTCCCTTCAGTAACCCCTTTCCCAGAAAGCCACCACTACCGATTGCGATCTTGGATTGTTTAACGTTATAATCCGCCGTGTTCACTTTGGGCTTGTCGGACCCCGGTACAAAGTCCTTGATGTATTCATCCGGCACATCGCGGCCGATGGTACTGTAGATCCGTTCTACCTGGTGTTTCTCGAGCACACTCTTGAAGATAAACGGTACAGCAAAACGCTGTATGCCTACACAAAGGAAACAGAGTACGGCAATCTTGAAAAGCAGTGATTTATCCCGGCGGATCTGGCGCCGCATAAGGAAGGCTACAAGTACAGCCAGACCGATCAGGATCATGGCCAGCGTATTCTTCTCCAGCAACAGCGTGGCAACAATCAGCAAGGCCACGGCAAACCCGATTACCAAAATGCCTGATGGCAAACCTTCGCGGTACATCACCAGGAAGAATGCAAAGAACACGAGCGCGAGTCCCGTTTCCTTTTGCAGGATGGTAATCACTGCCGGGAAAAGTGTAATGGCCGCAGCAATAAGCTGGGAGCGAATTTTAGAGAAATCGGTTTCAGGTCGTGACAGGTATTTTGCCAACGCGAGCGCCACCGGTATTTTACAGAATTCCGCTGGTTGCAGGTTAAACCCACCGAGTTTGATAATAGATTCTGTACCCTTGATATTGGAGTGGAACGGGAATACCATCAGCAACAGGAAAATCCCCGCAGCATACCAGAGATTGGCAGTGGCAGGAAAAAATTTACTATCGGTCAGCAGGATAAATAATCCAAGTATCAGTGATACACCGAAGAAATAAAACTGCTTGCTGTAATCGGTCTTGAACGCAAAGAAGCTCTGGATAATGGGATCGCCTTCTTTATAGGTGGCACCAAACACAGCCGTAATGCCAATCGCTACCAGCAACAGGTAAATCCAGACCAGCGTCCAGTCAATGCCCTTGGATATGGCGGGGTCGCGCTGGCTCATATGATCGGGGTATTTGTCTTTGTGCGCGAATATTTTTCCTGTGGCAGTACTGCAACCAGGTCAAGCCACGATGCTTCGTCAGGGCGCAGCGGTGGTGTGTTTTTCACCGGTGTCCCGGTTCCTGCATCGGTCAGGAAACGACGGATATAACTGCTGTCTTTTGTTTTGCGGAACCATTCATTTGCCCTGGCAGAGTCGGTAATGAACTGCAGCTTTTTCAGGTACGCGGGCATAATGTTCGTATTGGAGATCCTTTCAAAATCGGCCTTGCTTTTGTCGGTCAGCGAATCGAGCAGGTATTTCTCCATGATCATCCGGGAAATCGGTCCGGCCCATGTACCACCATATCCCGCATTCTCCACCACCACTGCCACACAGATCCGCGGGTTTTCCTTAGGTGCAAAACATACGAACATCGAGTTATTGGGAAGGTCAATTTTCTTACCCTGCAGGATGGTGGAGTTTTGCGCGGTACCGGTTTTCGCACACACTTCAATGCCCGGTATGGCGGCCGAACGGGCCGTACCCACTTTCACCACATCAGCCATCCCTTCAATCGTTGCGCGGTAGGCCGTGTCAGAGATATGCGTCAGCACTTCGTGCTTCTCGCGGTATTTCGAAACGTATACTGAATCAGCGGCCGATTCATTATCGATCCGGCTTACAAAGTGAGGCGTGTAAAAGAAACCCTTATTCGCAATGATGCACATCGCGTTGGCCAGTTGCAGCGGGGTAGCAGTCATTTTATCCTGCCCGATCCCCAGCGTCAGGTTGGTGCAGGAGCTCCATGATCCGCGGTACTCCTTGTTATAAACAGATGTATCAGGAATATTTCCACGGTCTTCACTGGGCAGGTCAATACCCAGCCGCACTCCAAGTCCGAACTTATTCATGTATTCCTTCCACTTCATGTATCCGTTCCGCACATTGCCATACTGCGAGTTATCGGCGGCCATACGGTATACATGGGTAAAATAAGAGTTGCAGGAATTGGCAATCGCCAGTCGCAGGTTGGCTGCGTGACCACCGCCTGAGTGCGTACAGGCGGGTTTGCCATTGCCGCAAAGCAGGTAACGGCCGGGACAGGGGAAGCCATACGACGGGGTGATCAGTCCTTCATCCAGTGCCACCAGTCCGCCCATCGGTTTAAAGGTGGAACCCGGAGGATATTGTCCTTTGATGGCACGGTTCAGTAAGGGCCCGGCCACATCCAGTACCAGTTTGCTGTAGTTTTTATTTTTCTCCGGACCGGTCAGCTGGTTCGGGTCAAATGTAGGCCCGGAAGCCATTGCAAGGATACCTCCGGTTTTAGGATCGATGGCAACCACCGCTCCCACCTTGTTGGCCAGCAGTTTTTCCGCCATCTGCTGCAGCTCGATATCGATCGAGGTACGCAGCCCGCGTCCGGCAATGGCGGCCGTATCAAAAATGCCGTCTTCATATTTACCTACCAGTCGGTTTTTGTTATCCTTGATAATGTGCTGTACCCCGCGCTGACCCATCAGCACCCTTTCATAATGCGATTCAAGACCACTTTTTCCAATATAATCGCCCATGCGGTAGAAGTTGCCCGAGCGTTCAATATCGCGCGTGTCAGCTTCATTGATATAACCCAGTATATGCGCGGCTGCATTGTATGGATAAACCCGCACAGGGCGTTCCACCAGGGCAAACCCCGGGAAGCGCCAGCTGTTCTCTTCAAAACGTGCCTGCATCTGCTGGGTCAGGAGTGACTGGAACACCGATGGGCGAACGGCCTTGTTTTTAAAGATGGCGTCCCTGATCCGTTTATTGAATTCAGAAGTATCAAGCTCCATAAGCCGGCAGAACGCGGTTGTGTCAAATGTCTTCCTCACCTCGGCCGGTGTGACCATCAGGTCGAACATGATCTGGTTATTGAGGATGGCCTTGCCCTTGCGGTCGTAAATGATACCGCGTTCGGGCCATACGATTTTGGGGAAAACGGCATTGTCCATGGCCAGCTGGCTATATTTTCCCGATACCACCTGCAGGTTAAAAAGCTGCGCGACGATAATTATAAATGACAGGAAAAAAATGAGCCGGATGATGCGGCTGCGCGACTGGTTAAACACAGACATAGGTCAGATAGAATAAATAGATTTCCGGGTGCAGGTGCCGGTAAGGCGTTACGAAGATTACTATACAAAGTACGAAATACAAAGTGCCGTTTCCAAATGTTTGGCTGAATATATTTTTTGGAAAGCTTGACCCGCGCCAGTTTTAACAGATGAACCATACATGGTCTGGATGTACATACTCAGGTGATCATGCGGTGTTGGTGCGGTATTTCATTTTACGGGTAAACAATAACTCCGTAACGATAATGAGCAGCATGCTGATGGCAGTGGTTGATACCACTTTGATCACGAAGTGCAGGAAGGTGCCGAAGTCGAGCCACTCCAGGAAAGTGAGGTAACCATGATGGAAGATAGTCAGCACCAGGACGTAGATCAGGTAAGGCGTCCAGCCCATTGCCTTGGGTGACGGTTCGCGGTAATTAAACTCCGACGGATCCTTGGGTGCCAGGATATTGATGACAAACGGGCGGATGTACGCAATGAGAACGCAGGCAGCGGCATGCAGGCCGGGGCTGCCGGTGAAATAGTCAAGAGTGAGCCCAGTGAAAAAACCAATCACCAGTAACCCGATCCTCGATACGGAGAAAGGAAGCCAGAGGATAAACAGGAAATAGATATAGGGAATGATGTACTGGTGCAATGGCGGTATTTCATCCAGTACATAAACCTGTACCAGGATGAAGGCAGCGAATCGGACGATATTTTTTAACAGGTCGCTCAACGATTTGTTTTTTTAGCGTCTTCCACTCGTTTTTCCGTGTCGGCGTTCAGCTGGTTCAGTTCATCGTACTGCAGGTTTTCCACTACCATTACCTGTTGCAGGTCGTTGAAGTTGGCGGCAGTTTTTATGCGGAGTACATAAAAGTTGGTCGAGTTGTCCGGTATGATTTCCGCAACGGTGCCCACCATATGACCTGGGGGATAGCTGAGCGAGAATTTACCCGTAAGGATGGTATCACCGATAACCAGTGAATCACTTTTCGGGATGTTGGTCAGGGTGAGGAAACGCGGATCGGTACCGTCCCAGGACAGGTTACCCGAATTCCTGGTTTTTTTCACGATCACGTTCACCCGGTTCTGGACGTTGATCAGGCTCATCACCTGGCTGTAGTTGGCGCTTACGCTGATGACCTTGCCGACCAGTCCGCCGTTGGAACTGAAAACCCCCATATCATCCCGGATGCCCTGGTTGGCTCCGCGGTTGATCTGCACATAATTCCGTTCGCTGTTGACGGTACTGCGAACCACCTGTGCTTCACGCCACATATATAAGCGGTAATGGCCGAGCGTATCTGACGCAACCGAGTCGCGCACCAGGCTGGAGCTGGTGTCGGCCTTCAGGAAATTGGAAGAAAGCAGGTTCATCAGCGAGTCATTCATTCGCAGAAGCCTCCTGTTTTCCTCTTTCATGCGGAAGAAATCCTCAAATGTATTGTAGCGGCTGTTGAACCAGCCGGTTACTTCATTTGCCGCAGCCAGACCTTTGGCGCGATGGAAATTATTGTATTTGTACAGGGTCCATAACGCCATTGCCTGCAGGATCAGGAATGCCAGGAAAGTAAAATAGCGGCGTATGAAACGGAATATATTGCGCAAGTAAAAATCTTATCTCATTACAAATGGGTACTTGTCGTAATGCTTGAGGGCGATACCGGTACCACGTACCACGCTTTTCAGCGGATCGTCGGCCACGTGCACCGGAAGTTTGATTTTCTGGCTCAGGCGTTTGTCGAGTCCCCGCAGCAAAGCCCCGCCACCAGTGAGATACAGACCGCGACGATAAATATCGGCGGCCAGTTCGGGTGGTGTTTGTTCCAGCGCTTTCAGGATTGCTTCCTCAATTTTGAAGATACTCTTGTCCAGTGCTTCCGCAATTTCCTGGTAAGAAACCATGATCTGTTTAGGGATGCCTGTTACCAGGTCACGGCCATTGACCGGAATATCATCGGGAGGGTTTTCAAGGTCCTTCATGGCGGCGCCCACATTGATCTTGATCTGCTCTGCGGTGCGCTCACCGATGAGCAGGCTATGGTAACGGCGCAGGGCCTCCATAATATCGGCAGTGAACTCGTCACCGGCAATACGGATACTCTGGTCACAAACGATACCCGCC
The DNA here is from genome assembly GCA_004173255.1 of Chitinophagaceae bacterium. Taxonomy (GTDB): domain Bacteria; phylum Bacteroidota; class Bacteroidia; order Chitinophagales; family Chitinophagaceae; genus JBEVJC01. Next base: position 11,233 of record SDZZ01000038.1, read on the forward strand.
AGGGCAATCACCGTAATACCTGTGGTACCACCGCCAATGTCGATAATCATATTACCAACCGGTTCTTCCACATCTATACCAATACCCAGGGCAGCGGCCATAGGTTCATGTAATAAGTAAACTTCTTTTGCACCCGCCTGCTCGGCACTGTCACGCACCGCCCTTTTTTCCACCTCCGTAATAGAGGAAGGGATACAGATCATCATGCGCCAGCTTGGGGGAAACAGGGGTTTTTTGGGGTAAACCAGTTTGATCAGTTCGCGGATCATCAGTTCCGCGGCATTGAAATCGGCAATCACACCGTCTTTCAGGGGACGCACCGTACGGATGCTCTCATGCGTTTTCTCGTGCATCATGAGGGCTTTTTTGCCAACGGCAAGTACTTCCTTCGGATTATTGCGGTTCAGGGCGACGATGCTCGGCTCATTCACAGCGACCACGTCATTATGTATGATGAGGGTGTTTGCGGTACCCAGATCCATTGCGATTTCTTGCGTAAACCAGTTGAAAAGTCCCATTCTATATGATTGGATTTAATGTGTGCAAAGTTGAAGGAATAATTTGAATTGGCAAAGTCGGACTGTACACAACAAAAACATTCCGGCTTTTCATATCGGCCTGCGGGCTTATGCCGCGGGCTTTGCACAAGGTAACCTTATTTAACACACAGATGTCTTTGTTATGGCATAGAACGAAGGGAACCCCTTTCTATTTTGCCACCCTTCATTTCTTTTGGGGATTTTTTGCGACAATAGTGTAAAATTGCACCCCGATAGATAAAAAATGCCCGTTGAAAAACTGGCATAAAAATGGCAATTCTGGCAACAATCAATTTTCAAAAATCAACTACTTCCAAAAAGAGAATTATGAGAAAACTTTCTTTCCTGGCGCTGGTCTTCATCGGACTGTCGGTCCAGCAGGCAAACGCCCAATCTGATTACAAAACTGCTGCGGGTGTTACCATCGATTTCGGTACGGGCCAGACAATGGTCGGACCAGCGGTAAAACACTTCTTCCAGCCTAACCACGCAGGCCAGTTCGAAGTCCTGTTCGGCAACAACTACACAATTATCGAGGCATTTTACCAGTATCACGGGCAGATCGAGAACGCTGCAGGCCTGAAATGGTTTGCAGGTATCGGACCAGGTGTAGGCCTGTATGATGGCGGATCAAATTTCCTGCTTCGCCCGCTTGGTGGACTCGACTACAAAATCAATAATGTACCACTGAATTTCCATTTTGACTGGAGGCCTACGCTGACCTTCTTTGATGGTGATTCTGATTTCGAAGCGGCCAGGTTCTCCCTCGGCTTCCGCTTTGCATTCAAATAATCCGTTACTCTTCAATATATAAAAGTCTCATTTATCTATCGTGAAAAGGTGGCCGTTCTGGTCACCTTTTTTTTGTGCCCGCACCAGTAAAAAACAGCCCTTCCACCGGTGCTGCCAATGCATATTTTACCGCATACAACCGCAATGCGGAACTGGCCCAGCAAGCCATTCAATTGGATAAAATGACGGCGCACATTGCAGTGGTCACGAGCTGTGAACGAAACCCAGCGTGGCTTCTATGGCATTGGGTAAGGATGGTAACCTGGTCCGCTCAATCAGGAAACTGTTGAGCTGTGCAATTTCACGGAAGATGTAATGTTTGTCGGCGGCCCCGCGCAGGTAATCCTTGCCCGTACTTCCACCGGTACCAATACGGGTTCCGATCATCCGGTGCACCATGTTCATGTGCCGGTAACGCCACGAACTCAGCTGTTCGTCTATTTCAAGTAATCCGTTGAGCAGCTGGAAGGGTAACTGGAGTATGGGATACCCCCGGTAAAGCATAATGAACAGGGCCGCGCGGTTTGCCGCGGGCGACAACGTGCAATTCGGGTCTGCTTTGCCGTCCGTCCCGAGAAACAGGTTGTCAAAATATACCAGGTTTTTTTTCTCTGCCTCCGACAGGCTCAGGTCAAGCTGGTAGCGGTATTCGGCCCAGAAAGGGTGAACTCCCGGCGCCGCGTTGTGAGCTTGAAGGCCCGACCAATCGTGGTCATCTTCAAAAAACGGCAGGCGTTCGAGCCAGCTGTTGAGTAATTGCAGGAGTGACTGGTCCGATTCGGCTTTTTTGATAATACCAACCTGTTCAGGCCGTAACTGGGCCGTGTAATACTCTTTGCCATGACGCTGGTCAAACTTCAATCCCAGCCTCGCTTCCAGCTCCTTGAACTGCCAGCTCTGGAAACCCGACGCAGGGCGGAGCATATTGCGGAACTCGAGGAAATCCATTGGGGTCATGGTCTCCATGATATCAATCTGGTGCACCAGCACCCGCAGGATGGTTACACAGCGGCTGACGCGGTGAACTACCGTCTGCAGTTCGGGCGAATTATCATTGAGGGAAGGCCTGGCAAGGATTTCCAGTATCGAATCGATTTCATAATGGAGTTGCTTGAACCACAGTTCGTACGCCTGGTGGATTACCACAAACAACATTTCATCATGCGCATGGGCATGCTGCTTGTCGCTTTCGAGCAGCTGTGCGTTCAGGATTTTATCAAGCTGCAGGTAATCGTGGTAATGCACTTCCATATGGTTGTATTTCCCGGCCGGACGTTATTCGGTTGCCCCGCCGCTGATGGTTTCGGCACCGCCGATAAATTCGTAACCAATATCATTGCGGTAATACATGCCATCGAACCCGATGTAACCGAGCACATCCAGCGATATATTCACGGCCTCTTCAATATCGGAACCAAAGGAGGTCACACAGAGAACACGGCCGCCGCTGCTTACAATCTTGCCATCTTTGGCTGCTGTGCCCGCCTGGAATACCAGCGATTGTTTACCGTAATTATCATCAAGCCCCGTAATCTCGTATCCTTTTTCGATGGGACCGGGATACCCGTGGCTCACCGCCATAACAGTGGCTGCTGCGCGGGGATCGGCCTGGATACTGACCTTGTGCAATTCCTTCCGCGAGGCCGCAATGCAAAGCCCGACCAGGTCATTTTCCAGCCGCGGAATCACCACTTCGGTTTCCGGATCACCCATGCGGCAGTTGTATTCTATTACGTAAGGTTCACCGCCCACGTTAATGAGACCGATAAAAATGAATCCTGTATAGTCAATGTTTTCCCGTTTTAACCCTTCCACCGTGGGTTTGATGACGCGGTCTTCCACCTTCTTCATGAATGCTGTTGTGGCAAACGGGACCGGACTTACTGCGCCCATCCCCCCGGTCATCAGGCCCTTGTCGCCCTCACCGATGCGTTTATAGTCCTTGGCTTCCGGTAAAATGAGGTAACTATTGCCATCGGTCAGTACAAACACACTCAGCTCGATACCGGTGAGAAAATCCTCCACCACCACTTTCTTGCTGGCATCGCCAAACTTTGAACGCTGGATCATCAGTTCAAATTCCGCCACAGCTTCCACGTGGTTCATACAGATGACCACCCCTTTGCCGGCGGCAAGGCCGTCGGCCTTCAGTACCACAGGAAGTGTATGGTTCTGCAGGTATTCAACCCCTTCTTCGTAATTGTCAATTGTAAATTCGCGGTATGCGGCGGTAGGGATCTGGTGACGGGACATGAAAGCCTTTGCAAATCCCTTGCTTCCTTCCAGCTGGGCGCCATTTTTTGAAGGCCCGATAAAATGGATCTTATTTAATTCTTCGTTTGCCTTAAAGTAATCATAGATCCCGTTTACCAATGGTTCTTCCGGTCCAACGATCACCAGCTCTATATTTTCATACAGGCAGAATTTGCCGACCTCGGCGAAATCATTGATGTCAATACTGACGTTGTTGCCATACTTCGCGGTACCCGGATTGCCCGGGGCGATAAAGAGGGGATTCGTCCACACACTCTGGCTGAGTTTCCATGCCAGCGCATGTTCCCGGCCGCCTGAGCCTAATAATAAAATTCGCATGTTGGTTTTGTCAGGATTTAATGGTGCAATATCGGCATCAATACCAAAGAATCCGTGAAAAATTTTTGAGTGGTCAATTTTCCTTATTTTGGCCGGCATAATTCGGTTAAGAGTTCTACCAATCACCAAATCAAACACATGAGCGACATCCTGGCAACCAAGCCTGAATCCAAGGCCCACCCCCGTGGTCTCTATGTACTTTTTGCGACTGAAATGTGGGAGCGGTTCAATTATTATGGCATGCGGGCGATACTGATCCTGTTCATGACCCAGGCGCTGCTGTTTGACAAAAAATTCGCCTCAAACCTTTACGGGAGCTACATCGGGCTGATTTACCTGACACCACTTATAGGTGGTTATGTAGCCGACCGGTTCTGGGGAAATAAACGATCCATTCTCGTTGGCGGACTGGTAATGGCTGCCGGCGAATTCATCCTGTTTTTTTGTGGGCAGTTTTACGATCAACCCGGACCACTGTCCACCATACTTTTCTTTTGCGGACTCGGATTTATGACAGCCGGTAATGGCTTCTTTAAACCAAACATTTCCTCGATGGTGGGCCAGCTTTATCCAAAGGGCGATACACGCATCGATGCGGCTTATACCATCTTTTATATGGGTATCAATATCGGTGGTGCACTGGGTCCCATCATCTGTGGACTGGTGGGAGATACCGGCAACCCGGCCGATTTTAAATGGGCCTTTGTAGTTGGTGGCGTAGCCATGCTGATCAGTGTGATTGTGCAGAAACTTTACCAGGACAAATACCTGGTTGGACCCACAGGTGAACAACTCGGCAATACGCCGGTAACACCATTGGAAGAGACCGGGCCCGGAGCCGCTGCCCTCGACGTACCATTAAAAAAATCGGCCTGGCTCAATCCTGTTTTTATCACGATAGGCCTGCTTGCATTTTCCGGCGTTGCGATAGGGATACTTTACTTCGATGCTTATTATCCATTCCTGTCGTGGCTGCTGCTTGGCTCTGTAATCTATATCGCATTCTTCCTGTTTTCCGATAAAAGCCTTGACCGGATTGCCAAGGAAAAAATGGTCGTGCTGTTCGGCGTATCATTTTTCGTGGTGTTTTTCTGGGCCGCGTTCGAACAAGCCGGCGCCTCGCTAACCTTTTTCGCCAATGAACAAACCCAGCGCGACCTTGGCTGGTTCGTGATCCCGGCTTCGTTCTTCCAGTCGGTCAATTCACTGTTCGTAATCATTTTCGCGGCAGCATTTGCCTGGCTCTGGGTAAAACTTGGTAAACGGCAGCCTAGCGCCCCGACCAAAATGGCCATAGGCCTGATGTCGCTGGCACTCGGCTTCTGGTGGATTGCCACCGGGGTCAACAATGTAGCACCGGGCGTAAAGGTGAGCATCATCTGGCTCACAGGAATGTATGCACTACATACCTGGGGCGAACTTTGCCTTTCACCGATCGGTCTTTCGCTCTTTAATAAACTGGCACCGCTGAAATTCGCTTCACTGCTGATGGCAGTCTGGTTCCTGGCAAACGCCGCCGGTAACAAGTTTGCGGGTGTGTTAAGCGGATTCTATCCTGAACCCGGCAAGCCCACCTCCTTCCTCGGTTACCAGATGACCAACCTCTATGATTTCTTTATGCTGTTTGTGGTGATGGCTGGTGTCGCATCGATTATTCTCTTTATGCTAACTAAAAGACTGCAGAAAATGATGCACGGGATCAAATGACCAACAAAAAATATCACATTCCCAGGGTCTCTTTGAGACCCTTTTTTATTTCCGGTCGAACGGATCACCAGGACAGCCTCCCATCGCAGCAACCAAAACTCCAACCAGCAGGAAGAACGTGCCCATGCCTCCGAAACCAAGGATTGCGAGCATAAGATGAGTAGCAAAGAGAGAATTCATGAAGGACCGTCTGAAAGAGGGCGGAATTCAGAAACGAACTTCCCCGTTCCAGACCGTAGGATTGAGGGCCGGAAATAACCCCGGCCAAGAGGTGTCAATCTCGGGTACAGCTCTCGTTACCGGAGTCTTGTAGACGGTAGCTGTGCGCGTAACAGCTCGTCTCCTGACGCTAGAGCTGGTCGGGAGGCGTTTGACCTTCGATCAAGAAGACACACGCAACTCTATCGAAATGTCGTCACAGAGTACCGTCCTCAGAGCAACCGAGAGCTGCACGAGAAGTATAGTTGGAGCCGTCCGACCGGAGGGCTCCGGCAACTTGCCTAATCTTACAGGGACGCTGGTGGCGCTCGCCCAGAGAATGTGCAGAGACGGTGAAGTGAGTGACTCCGCCTCACCTCCGGCAGAACACTTTCGAATCCCCTGTGCGCACCAACGCTCACCGAACTCAGAGACGGAAGGTCCAAGACCGGCATCCGCTCCTTAACAACCTTCTCAAGAGGCTCTGCTATATCGCAATCTTCCAGAGTAACAGCCTGTATCCGATCGTGCTTTGAAAGTGGGAACCATCCCTCCTCCCCCAGATTGGAGGAACCGCTTACCCAGCTTCCCAGAAGCACAAGCGCGCTAACCAACAGCATGCCTACCAGCAGGCGCCACTTGGTCACGGAATGAGAAGAAGACGCAGTCAAGCGCGCTAAGCGTAGATCATCTGCGATGACAAAGCAAGGGGCGGGAGTTCCGCAACATTCTCCTGGATGCAAGGTTCGCCCCTTGGATCATGGAAGATTCAGGAAGTGCCGAACCGCCTCCTCCTGGGTAAGTGCGGTCGCCTGGATGTGGTTTCTGATCTGAAGATAACGGCTGACGTTTTCCTGCAGCATCTGGGGCTGACGGCTCATTTCTACAATCCGGCGCGCGTACTCCGGTTGGAACCAGCCAAGACCACTGAGCATGGGAGCCCAGACGGTGAGGCCCGTGGTGTGCTTCGCTTTCTGGGTGTAAATCGGGGCAAAATCTTCCCGAACCGGAAAGGCGTGCCGCCAGTTCTCCACACGAACCTGGTTCGCGGGCGTGAGCGCTTCCGGCTTCTGATAATCGCGCCAGAACTCGGTATCCATCCGGCCAGTGCGATAGTGAAAGCTGATGAAATCAACGTAGTCGTCGTAGGCTATCCCCGTGAGGCGGTTATACTGATCCGCCGCCGGCTTCATTGTTTCGCGGGTGCAGAACGGAAGGAGCAATTCGGTCAGCAATCGAATCTGCACAGACATGCCATGGATCGTTGTTGCCTCCAACGGTTCGGAGAACGCTCCAGAC